>DATBKA010000223.1:0-4025 GCA_036556105.1 Ilumatobacteraceae bacterium
CGGCCGAGCAGACGTCGGTCGCCGGCGAGGTCCTCCAGACGCATGCCGATGTGACGCACCCCGGCAGCGGCGCGATCCTCGCTCAAGCGGAGGTGACGAGCGATCCAGCGCAGGATGCGCTCGGCGCGACCCTGACCCTCCATCAACCCGAACACGATTCCGCTGGCGAGCAACATCAACACGATCCCGGCGATTGCCGCCAAGGCGTACCCGGGGTTGACCCCGCGAATCGGGATCGAGACCATCAACGCCATCCAGAACAGCAGGTTGAGGACGACCGCAGAGCCGAGCCCGGCCGTTGCCAGTGCAAACCCGGCGTCGCGTCCGTCGACACCGGACAGCGTCATCAGCCGGTAGCCGAGTGCGGAACCGGCAGCGCTGCCTCCGGGGACGATGCTTGACAGCGCCTTGGTGCTCATCTGGATGCGGAAGAGCCGCCACCGGGAGATCTTGTGCGCCTCGTCCCCGAGGGCGGCCCGAGTCAGCAAGGTGTACGTGAACAAGGCGGCGATCTCGAGGGCCAGGCCGACGCCGAGCAAGGTCGGATTGACGCGGCTCAGTTGGTGGGTGGCGTTGCGCAGCCCCGGCACCAGGGTGACCGTGGCCAGGTAGATGATGCTGACGAAGGCCAGCAGCTTGAGCGTGAACCGGAACGGCCGGAACCGTCGAGGCCGCGGCGGGCCACCCGTGTCGTCCGACGACACTCGGGGGAGTTCGCCAGTCGCCGGTTCATCCGACTCGATGGCCATCCCTTATTGCTTAGCCCAAATCAGTCAACGTCACCGGCGATGCGACTCATGACACGCCCGTATCTGGCCGATCAGGATGAGTATCGTCACAGGCAGGGAAAGGGAGGTGCGGCGATGAAGAAGTTGTTGGCAATTGGTGCCATCGGTGCTTTGGGGATCCTCGCGGCGTGTGGGAGCTCGGACAACGGCGTGTCGGTCGGCACGAACGGCGACACGGGTGGGGCGGCGTCGTCGTCGCCCAGCAACTCGGAGGCGACCGACGACACGACCGGGTCGGACGACACGATCTCGGTCGAGAACCTCGGCGACGTGCCTCCCGAGTGCCTCGCGCTGCTGACCGACTTCCTCAAGACGATCGAGCCAGTTGTCCAAGACGTCGACTGGAAGACCGCGACGCTCGCCGACATGACGGCGCTCGGTGAGCAGTTCCAAGCCGAGTCCGACTCGTTCGACAGTCAGAGCGCGGCGGCCGGGTGCGACAAGTACGACATCACCGGCTCCGACGACAAGACGTTCCAGCAGATGATCACGCTGGCCCAAGAGGTGGCGCCCGGTACGGCCGACTTCCTCAACTTCATCTACGAGATGGGCCAGACGACCGGCAACACCACGCCGGCGGCGACGGGCACCTGTGCCGAGTCAATCGCTGCAATCGAGCCATACCTGGCGAGCGGCAAGACGATGCAGGAGCTGACGCTCGAAGAGCTGACGACCGTCGGCACCTTGATGACGGCAGTCAGCACGCAATGCACGGCCGAAGAGGCTGCCGCGTTCTACGAACGAGCAGATTTGCAGGCCTTCCTGGCTTCCAGCTGATCCTCAGCTCATACTGGAGATGATCCGCCGCAAGCGGTCGGTCAACTCCGGACGATTCTCGATCGGCGACTTGCCGAGGTGCACCAACACGAGCTCGCGGTCGGGCACCACCACGCAGTACTGACCTTCGTAGCCGTGGCACGCCAGACTTCCCGGGAGGTCGGGCCACAGCCACCAGTGCCGGCCGTAGTCGAACCCGTCCTCGTCGTGGGCCACGAACGTCCGCGCCTGTTCGCTCCATCCCTCGGGTAGGAGGCGTCGACCGCCGGCAACGCCGTCGTTGCGATACAGCTCGCCGAAGTTGGCGAAGTCGCGTGCCGTCGCGTACACGTAGGACGAGCCGACGAAGGTCCCCGCCGTGTCGAACTTGGGGCTGGCACTGTGCATCCCGGCCGGAGCGAACAGCCGCTCGCGCAGGAACGCCTCCATACCGGGCTCCCCGCCCCCAACCGCGTCGCCGGCGATCCTGGCCACGATGTTCGTCGTTCCACTCGAGTAGTTCCAGCATGTGCCGGCAGGTGCGACGACCGGCAATGCGGCGGCGTACGCCGCCATGTCGTCCTGACCCGACCCGAACAACATCTCGATGCAGTGGCTGACTCGCTCGTCGACGTAATCCTCGACCCACTCCAGACCCGGGCGCATCTCCAAGAGGTCGAGCAGCGTGATCGCTTCCTTCTCCGTGCCCTGCCAGCCGGACACCGCCGCCGGGGCATCGAGGCGCACCCGACCGTCATCGACGAGCAGGCCCACCAACGCGTGAGTGATGCTCTTCGCCATGCTCCACGAGATCAGCGTGCTGTCGGCATCGACGGGCCCTCCCGGGCCGAACATCGTGTCGGGTTGCGTGCCGTACCGCTCGAAGACGATCTCGCCGCTCTGCATCACGACGAGCGCCAGCGTGACCCCGTGCGGCGCCTCGGGCTCGAACAGTTCGTCGGCGACAGTACGAATCGTCTCGGTCACGGCGCACACCGTAGGGAGCGTCGAATCGTTGGGCAAGACTGGAGTGAATGGACGTTGCCAAGGCACTCGGCACCTATCTCGAGATCGCCGATTCGGCGGCTCCAGGTCTGGTCGAGGGACTGTACGTCGTCGGCTCGTACGCGCTCGGCGACTGGCAGCCGGATCGCAGCGACATCGACATCGTTGCCGTCACCGCCGAACCAGCGACAGACGCCGACTTCGCTGCGCTGCGCACGGTCCACACGTCACTGGCCGAGCAGCAGCCGCGGCCGCGCATCGACGGGCCGTATGTCGCGTGGGGCGACCTGCCCATCGCTCCGGCTACGGGCCTGCACCGCCCATGGAGTCTGGAAGGCGAGTTGCACCACGACGGAGACTGCTTCGAGATCAACCCCGTCACCTGGTACACGCTGGCCACCTACGGCGTCACGGTGCGCGGCCCGGCGCCGGAGGCGTTGAACATCTGGATCGACACGGAAGCACGGGTACGGTTCGTCGTCGACAACCTCACCGGGTACTGGGCACCGCTCGCCGACACCGTCACCGCGGCGTGCGACGACGCCGGCGCCCGCTTCGAACCGGCCTCGTTCGAGTGGTGCGCGTTGGGACCGCTGCGGCTCCACTACACCGCGTTCACCGGCGACGTCACGTCGAAGACCGGTGCCGGCGAGTACGGGCTCGTCGTCACACCCGACCACATGCACGACACGATCCGATCGGCCCTGGCGATGCGGGCGACCGGCGACGGCGAGGTGACGCCAGCGGCGATGCTCGCCGCGGCGGCGTTGATCAGGTGGACGGTGAACGAGGTACGCCAAGCGGCGACGTGATGTCGCGGTCGATCCACTTGTGGCCGACATCGGGCACCGGTCCGGTGGCCAGGGCGATCGCCTCGTCGACGGTATGGGCGCGCTGGGCGAGCATGCGGTGCGAGTCGCGCACGAACCCGGCTTCGACCGCGGTGACCATCCAGTCGAACAGGCCCGACCAGTAGCCGTCGACGTCGAGCAGCACGACGGGCTTGGCGATCAGGCCGAGCTGGTTCCAGGTCAGCGCCTCGGCGAACTCGTCGACGGTGCCGAAGCCGCCTGGCAGCACGACGAACCCATCGGCCAGTTCACTCAACCGTGCCTTGCGTTCGTGCATCGTCGGCACGACCTCCAGCTCGGTGAGACCCTCGTGGGCGACCTCTGCGCGCACGAGTTGCTGGGTGATCACGCCGATGACCTCGCCGTCGGCCGCCAGGGCGGCATCGGCAACGCACCCCATCAACCCGACGTGGCCGCCGCCATAGACGAGGCCGATGCCACGGTGGGCAAGACCCGATCCGAGTTGTCTGGCCATCTCCACGAACGACGGCGAGGTGCCCGCATTCGACCCGCAGTACACGCAGATGCGCGCAGTTGGTTCGGAACGCATCCGGCCACACTGCCACAGCCGCGCCGCGGTCGTTGACGGCGTTTTCTCACGGAGCGGGAGGCGTCGGTAGCCTCG
>DATBKA010000224.1:0-3839 GCA_036556105.1 Ilumatobacteraceae bacterium
AACGCGACCTGCCATTGCGCACACTGCTCGGTGGAGATCGCACGGAGATCCCCGTCGGTGCCAGTCTCGGGATGAGCTCGCTCGACGGCTCGTTGGCGTCGGTTGGCAGGCACATCGAACAGGGCTACAAACGCATCAAGCTGAAGATCGAGCCAGGGTGGGACGTCAAGCTGCTGGCTGCAGTTCGTGCCGACTTTCCTGCGATCGAACTGACCGTCGATGCCAACTCGGCGTACACACTCGACGACATCGACGTGCTCCGCGAGATCGACGAGTTCGACCTCCACTACATCGAGCAGCCCCTGCACTGGGACGACCTCACTGACCATGCCAAGTTGGCGCCGCAGCTGAAGACGCCACTGTGCCTCGACGAGACCCTGACCTCGCCGGCGCGCACCAAGGCCGCGCTCGATCTCGGCGCTTGTCAGGTCGTCAACGTCAAGGTCGGGCGAGTCGGTGGCCTCGCCTCCACACTGCGCATCCATCAGCTCTGCGTCGACCGAGGCGCGCCGATGTGGTGCGGCGGGATGCTCGAGACCGGCGTCGGCCGCGCCCACAACATCCACGTCGCCACCTTGCCGGGCTTCGTGTACCCCGGAGACACGGCGTCGGCCAGCCGCACCTACGCGCGCGACATCACCGAACAGGCGCTCGAGGCGGTCGACGGAATCATGCCGGTGCCGCCGGGGCCGGGCATCGGCGTCACCCTCGACCGGCCGTTCCTCGATTCGGTCACCGAATCGGTCGAGGTCATCCGCAGGTGACGATCGAGTTTCGCGAGTTGCGCACAGCCGCCGAGCTCGCTCAGATGCCGGTCCTGGAAGCGAAGGTGTGGGGCGCGATCGATCTCGTCGCCGTGAACTTGCTCGTGGCGACGATCAGCGAGGGTGGCATGGCCATCGGCGCCTTCGACGGCGAACGGCTCGTCGGATCGGTGTACGGGTTCGCCACCGACCAGCCCCACGTGCTGCACTCGCATTACCTGGCGGTCGATCCGGACTATCGCGGCCGCGGCCTTGCCGTGGCCTTGAAGCACGAACAACGGCGATGGTGCTTGGAGAGAGGTCGCACGCTGATGCGCTGGACGTTCGACCCGTTGCAGCTCGGCAACGCACACCTCAATCTGCGCTCGCTGGGCGCGGCTGCCGTGCAGTATCACATCGACCTCTACGGTCCGATGGGCGGGATCAACGGGTCGTTGGCCAGCGATCGTCTCGTGGTCGAGTGGGACCTCGTCGATGAACGCGTCGACGGCACCGAGTCGGTCGACGTGTCTGTACCGCCAGTGAGCGCCGAGCAGATCGCCGTCGCTTCGGCAGAAGCCGTTGCGGCTCGGCACGCGGTCCGTGAGGCGATGGTGCCGCTGCTCGCCGAAGGCTGGCGTGTCACCGATGTGGACAGGGTGGCGCGCTGCTACACGCTGACCCGTTGAGGCGCTACGAGCCGTCGGCCAGCACGCCGGCGAGGTGGGGGAAGACCTTGCTGACCTTTGCCGTCAGCCAATCGCCGTAGTTTCCGTCGAGATCGCGGAGGTTGGCTCGGTCCCAGCGAGCGTCGGCATCGTGCGGCGCTGTCCATCCGTCGTCGAGCTCGACGGCCTCGATGACCGCGTCCCATCCTGGGTCGAGGAAGAACGGGAACGAGTAGCGATCGGCACTTGCGTGGTTGCGGGCACGGTGTGGCGTGGATCGATATCGTCCCGAGGTGAGGCGGTCGAGCATGTCGCCGAGGTTGCAGATGATCAGCTCCGGGTCGTGTGGGGCGTCGATCCACTGGTCGCCGACCTTGACCTGCAACCCGGGCTTGCCGTCGTGGGCGAGTAGGGTCAGCAGGCCGTAGTCGCTGTGCTCGGCGACGCCCCACCGGTCGCGGCTCGCCGGCGGGTGCGGTGGATAGCGGAAGATGCGGAACAGCGGGGTCGGCTCGGCGGTGAGATCGTTGCCGAAGAAGCCGGAACCGAGCCCGAGACCTTCTGCCATCAAGGCCAGCACGCGTTGGGCGAGCGGCTCCATCACGTCCATCCACTCCGTGACGACCGTGCGCAACGCCGCGGGTTGCGCGGGCCAGAGGTTGGGACCGTGCATCGGGCGGGGATCGGGCGCCAACTCGCGGCCGAAGTAGTAGCCCTCTTTCAGATCGGGCACGCCCGAGGTCAGTTCGCCACCGAGTGGGAACCATCCTCGCCACGCTGACCCGCCGTTGACCAGGGCAACGGCCTGCTTCTCGGCCTCGGTGCGCCCGAAGAAGTCGATCGAGGTGGTCAGCAACGCCTGGCGAAGCTCCTCGTCGACGTCGTGGTTGCGGACAGCGAAGAAGCCGTAGCGACGGCAGGCGCTGTCGATCTCTGTCGCTGCCGCGGCAGAAGTGAGATCGACGATCGGAAGCATGTCCCGAAGCGTAGGCCGCCTCTCGTGCCAGAATCGACGGTCGTGACCGCGGCCCAACTGATCTTCGTTGGGTTGGCCGTCTTCATTGCCGCCTTCACCCAGATCGTCGCCGGGTTCGGCTTCGCCCTCCTCGGTGTGCCACTGATGACGCTGGCCATCGAGCCGAAGATCGCGGTCGTGGTCAGCGCACTCACCGGCATCACCGTGACGACGTGGCAGGCCATCCACGATTGGAGGCTCGCCGACAAGGCATTGGTGCGCCGCATGACGCTTGCTGCGTACTGCGGGATGCCATTCGGGTTGCTCGTCTTCATCCTGGTCGACGACAACACGCTGCGGCTGCTGCTCGGATTGGCGGTGCTCGTCGCGGTCGTGCTGCTCGCCCTGCGGCTCAACCTGCACCACGTCGGACCACACCTCGACTACGGCTCCGGATTCATCTCCGGCGTTCTCAACACGTCCCTGTCGACGAACGGGCCACCGCTCGTGTTCGCACTGCAGGCCCGCCAGCTGCCTCCGGCGAAGTTTCGGGCGACGATCTCGGCGGTGTTCGCGCTCAGCAACATCCTCGGCCTCACGCTGTTCATAGCCTCCGGCAAAGTCACCCACGACGGGATTGTCGCCGCGACCGTCACCGTGCCGGCGATGCTCCTCGGCCAGCTGCTGGGATTCCCACTGCGCAAGCACGTGCACGGCGAGCGCTTTCGCTGGCTGGTGCTGGTGCTGCTGACCGCGGCCGCCATCAGCGCGATCGTGAACGCATTCGTGTGATGATCGTCGCCTTTGTCGTCACCGCCGTCCTGGCACTCGCCAACTGGTACTCGCGGTGGAAGCACAGTCCACGCCTCGAGCTCCTCTCCAAGCCTCTGACGACCGTCGGCGCGATCGCCGTCGCCGCGTTGGCCGATGGGCCACACGCAGCCACCGTCGTGGGTGTCATCGCCCTCGTGCTCTGCCTGGTCGGCGACGTCGCCTTGCTGCCTGCCGTCGATCAGTTCATCGCCGGCTTGGCCGCGTTTCTCCTCGCTCATGTCGCTTTGATCGTGATGTTCGCCCAACGCGGCTTCGATCGCTGGCCGATGGCAGGGGTGGCGATCGCCTTCTGCGCCCTGCTGCTGGGAACGGTTGCCGTGCCGATCGTGCGTGGCGCGTCGGCGAGAGGCATGGGGATCCCGGTTCGGGCGTACCTGGCCGTGATCTGCGCGATGACCATCGCCGGCTGGGCCACGGGCAACTGGTTGATCATGCTCGGTACCGCGGCGTTCATCATCAGCGACACGATTCTCGGGTGGGGTCAGTTCGTCGCCGAACGCTCGTGGATGCACCTGGCGATCATGATCACCTACCACGTCGCCATCGTGTCGCTCGCGCTCAGCCTGACGATCTAGAGCCGCCCGATCGACGCACGTCCCGGGCACTCGAAAGGATCTGGGTGCCATCCACTCCATCGGT
>DATBKA010000225.1:0-1822 GCA_036556105.1 Ilumatobacteraceae bacterium
GCCCAACCGATCGGCGACAGCCACGACAGCGTTCCATCGCCGATGTCGCCGACAGCGCGAACGACGAACGACCCGCCGAGCACGGAACCAGCGATTCCGTAGGCGACTCTCGTGTTCTCGGTGATCTGCGCGGCGACGAGGGCGATGAAGACGAACACCAGCCCGAGCATGGCAAACGATGCGCCGAACGCGACCGATCCCGCCGCCGGAAGGTCCATGGCGATAAGGCTCAGCGTGACGAGCGCTCCCACGGCGATGCCCATCGCGGTGACGACCAACGAGGCAGCGAGCGTCGGCGCAGTGCCGCCGACCGGCAGGGCGCGCAGCATCTCCAACCGACCCGCCTCTTCCTCGCCACGCGTCAGCCGACCGACCATCAACAAGCTCATCAACGCGACGGCGACCAATCCGGTCGCGCCCGCCTGGAAGGCCACCTGTCCGCCGATCGTGTCGAGACCAATGGCGGGACCGTTGAAGGCGATCGCCGCCGCGTTCCCCTCGGAGGCGGCGGCAGCTTGGTCGAGCTGAGCCTGCGTCGTGTACAGACCCTTCGTGCTGGCGGCGGTGAGGACGACCAACCCGACGATCGACGCCACCCACACCACGATCCGCACACGGTCACGGCGAACAATGAAACGGACGAGGGCCAGCGTTCCCGTGACATCGGTCGTCGGCAGTAGCGTCGGATCGGACGCAGCGAGCACGGTTGCCGTCACGGTTGCGACGGACGTTGGCCGTCGCCCACGGCGTGCTGACGACCGAGCTCGTCTCCGTAGTGGCGGAGGAACAGCTCCTCCAGCGTCGGCGGTTGGCTGATCAGCGTGCGCAACCCGAGCTCGCCCAGCTGGCGGATGGCGAGGGGGAGCTGTTCGTTGTCGACATCGAAGGAGACCCGCGAGCCATCACGAACGAAACCGTGCACGCCCGGCAACTGCTCGAGCGCCGTCGCCGGCTGCGTCGTCTCTGCCGCGATCGACGTGCGGGTCAGGTGACGCAGCTCACCAAGGGTGCCCGTCTCCTGCGTGCGACCGGCACGAATGATCGTGACCCGATCGCACAGCGCCTCGACCTCGGCGAGGATGTGGCTCGACAACAGGACCGTGCGACCCTCCTCCTTGACCTCGCGAATGCAGTCCTGGAAGACCGACTCCATCAGCGGGTCGAGGCCGGAGGTCGGCTCGTCGAGGATCAGCAGCTCGGCCCGAGACGCAAGCGCGGCGATCAGCCCGACCTTCTGGCGGTTGCCCTTGGAGTAGGTGCGCGACTTCTTCGTCGGGTCGAGCTCGAAGCGCTCGATCAACTCGTCGCGGCGGCGCTGATCGAGATCGCCACGCAGCCTGCCGAAGACATCGATCACCTCACCCCCGCTCAACTTCGGCCACAGGCTCACATCTCCTGGCACGTAGGCGAGTCTCCGATGGAGGTCGACGGCGTCGCGCCACGGATCGCCACCCAGCAACGACACGTCGCCGGCGTCGGCACGGATCAGGCCGAGGAGCACCCGGATCGTGGTCGTCTTGCCCGATCCGTTGGGCCCGAGGAAGCCGTGAACCTCCCCGACCTCCACGGCGAGATCGAGGCCGTCGAGCGCCCGCGTCGCGCCGAACGTCTTGACGAGCCCGGACACGGCGATGGCGGCACTCACGATGATCTCAACCTATCGGCAACCCTCAGGGACGTCAGTGTGGATCCAGATCACCGAACTTTGACTCAAGCAATATTGAGCGAGTATGTTGAACTCATCGAAGAGTCAGTGGATGCTCGCGCTCGGCGCCATGCGGCACTTGGTGACCCGGTGCGGTTGGCGATCGTCGACGAGTTG
>DATBKA010000226.1:0-3239 GCA_036556105.1 Ilumatobacteraceae bacterium
TCGACGAGGCCGATGCCTCGTCGACCACGTCGTCGAGCACACCGAACACCGCGCCCAGCGGGCGGCCGCTGGACTCGACGACTTCGACGAGCACCACCACGACCACGACCACGCTCGTGCCGTCGACCTCGACCACGACGCCCTCCGGCGCTGCACCTGCGGGCGGCACGACGACATCGACCAGCAGTACGACGACGTCGACGACGTTGCCCGACGTCGAAGTGCGCCGCGAGACCGGCAACATCGACGGGCAGGGCGCCGACCGGCCGTTGCTGTTCAGCCTGATCGATCCGACAGCACTGACCAACGTCAAGGTCGGCGACACCGTCGAGACTGCCGGTGGGACGAAGAGCCTGGCGCCACAAGGGCTCCCGATCGGCACGGTTGTCTCGGTGCGCGAGCGATCGGGCAGTCGCACGCCGATCGTCGACGTGAAGCCGAATGCCAGTCTGACCCAGTTGAACTTCGTGAGCGTTGTGCTCTTCCGACCGAACCAGGCCGCGATCTGACACGTGCGCTCACTGCCGTTTGCCCTGTTCACGCGACTGATCCCGGTCGCGTTGGTGTTCCTTGCGGTGCAACGGACTGTGTGCGCGACGTACCGGCCCGATGGTGTTGCGGTCCAGGTCGTCCTAGCCCTCGCCGCCGGTGCGGGCGCAGGTGCCGGCTCGGAGCGCGGTGCCTTCGCCGGCTTTGCCTTGGGCATGATGTACGACCTCGGGGTCGGCACTCCGCTCGGGTTGACGGCGCTCGCCTACGGCCTCGCCGGGCTCACCTCGGGCTACGTGCTGAGCATCACGCCCGATCCGCAATGGTGGCTCGCCGCGGTGTTCGTGGCGATCGGCTCGGCGGTGGGCGAAGGGGCGATCCCGGTGATCAAGTACCTCACCGGGCAGGAAGGCTGGATCAACGATCGCCTGCCGTACGTGCTGCTGGTCGTCATCGTCGCGGCCACCGTGCTCAGCCCGCTGCTGGTGCCGCTCGGGCGCTGGTGCGCGGGTGCCAAGCGGCGCACGTGGAGAGCGATCCCGGAATGATCCGCGTGTGCCAACCGCGCCCGTTCGGTGGCGCCCACAGAGCAAACTGGTGCCATGGCGATCGATAAGCGCACGACGCGATTGGGCGTCCTGGCGCTCGTGTCGACGCTGCTGATCGGCGCCCTCGGTACGCGCCTGTGGTTCCTGCAAGGAGTGCAAGCTGCGACGTATCAGCAGCGGGTCTATGCGGCGAAGATCCGCGAGGTGTTGATCCCGCCCGAGCGCGGACGCATCTTCGACGCCAAGGGCCGCATCCTCGCCGACAACAAGCGCATCCTCACCGTCGCCATCGACTGGAGCGTCATCAACAAGAGGAAGCAGCGCGAGGCTTTGTTCGAACGGTTGTCCGGCCCGCTCAAGGTTCCGGTCATCGATCTGCAACGGCGCTACGACCCGTGCTTCGGCGAGCCGACGATCCCGAAGTGCACGAAGGGTCAGCGATACAGCACGTTGCTCCCGCTGCCGTTGAAGGAAGACGTCGACGAAGACACCGTCACGTACTTGAAGGAGCGCAGCGAAGACTTCCCCGGCATCCAGATCGTCGAGCAGTGGAGGCGTGTCTATCCGTACGCCCCGCTGGCCAGTCACGTGATCGGCTACCTCGGGCCGATCACCAAGGAGACGGCCAAGCAGTACAAGGACAAGAACTACAACACCAACGAGCTCGTCGGCGCGTTCGGTGTCGAGTTGTCGATGGAGGACCAGCTCCACGGACAATGGGGCAAAGAGGTGTTCGAGGTCGACGCGGCGGGCGGCATCGTGCGCGAGCTCATCGACCAGCACGTCGACCCGGTTGCTGGGCGTGACCTCCAGCTGACGATCGACCTCGACGTGCAGCAGTACGCCGAGCAAGCGCTGGAGACCAAGCTCAAGCAGCGCCGCGTGCTGCCCACCGACATCCTCGGCACCGACGTCGCCGCCCATAACCCGATCGATCCGAAAGACCCCGACGGCAAGCGCGTCTACGCCAACTCGACGCAATACGGCAACCAGGAGTGGATCCAGTACAAGGCGCCGGCCGGGGCCGTGGTGGTCGAGGACTACTCGACCGGGGCGATCGTGGCGATGGCCAGCTACCCGCGGTTCGACAATCGCTGGATGGGCGCGATCGGCGGTGACAAGTTCGACCAGCTGTTCGGCGACAAGATCGACCCGGCCACGGGAAAGGCCGATCCTGACCTCTCCGTGCTCGTCAATCGCGCCGTGCAAGGCCGCTACAACCTCGGCTCGACGATCAAGCCGTTCGTCGCCTGGTCGGCGATGCACAGCGGTGTGATCGGCCCACAGGACGAGTACACCGACACGGGTACCTACAAGCTGGAATCGATCAAGGACGACGTCTGTGCGTCCGGCGTGCGCTGCGAGTTCAAGAACGCGGCCAACATCCGCACCAACCGGCCCTCTGCATACGGGCCGGTCAGCGTTGACGACGCATTGGCCGTCAGCAGCGACGCGTTCTTCTACCGCCTCGGCGAGAAGTTCTGGGAGATGGACGAGCACAACGCGTTCGTCGACCCGACGTTGAAGGGCAAGTCGACGTTGAAGGACGACCTCGAACGGTTCGGGTTCGGGTCCGACACCGGGATCCAGCTGCCGTTCGAGTGGTCGGGGCGGGTGCCCAATGACGCGATCAAGAAGCAACTCGTCGACGACGGCGTGCTCGCCAAGAACGAAGCCAGGCGTCTGCTCGTCGGCGACAACGTGCAGGTCGCCATCGGCCAAGGCCTCATGGCAGCGACGCCGCTGCAGCTGACCAACGCCTACTCGACGATCGCCAACGGTGGCTTCTTGCGCACGCCGACGATCATCAAGAACATCTTCCAACCACTCGTGCCTGACTTCAGCCCCGGACTTGCCGACCTGTCGAAGGCGATCGTCTACCAGTCCTTCGACGGATACGCCTACCGAGATCAGTTGGAGATGCCACCAGCGATCCGCGAGCCGCTGATCGACGGGCTGAGCCGAGTCACCAACGCACCGCGTATGAAAGAGCCCGGCGTCCGCTATCCGGAGAGCTTCCTGCACAAGACAACCGCTGAGGACCTGTTCCGCGACTACCCCATGGCTGCGCTGCCCGTGGGCGGCAAGACCGGCACTCCGCAGGGCGCCAACAGCTACCCGTGGAACGACTCGTCGGCGTTCGCCGGGTTCAGCCTCGACAACCAGCAGCCGTACACGGTCGTCGCCTACCTGGAGAAGAGC
>DATBKA010000227.1:0-3856 GCA_036556105.1 Ilumatobacteraceae bacterium
TGAACGTTCCACTGCCGGTGCCATCGAGGTTGACGACGCGGGCATCTGGCCGGGCCAGCACCGCAGCGACTGCTGTCGCGTACCCGTCGGACTGATGTGATCGGCGACCGACGAAGAACGCGCCGCCGGCGACCAGCACCATGACTGCGGCAGCAGCGAGCAACAGCGACGATCGTTGGTGGCGGAGGCGGAAGGAGGCGAGGTCGGCCACGGCGTCCGGAACGAGTGGCGACAGCTGGCGGCTGACGCCGATCTCGGCCATCACCTCGGCCTTCAACGACTCGCGTGGCGGCACCGCTGTCGCCGCGGCGACATGGGCAAGGGTCTCGCGGTACCCGGCGACTTCCGGCTGGCACGCCGCACACGTGGCGTAGTGGGCCTCGAACTCGGCGCGCTCTCGCTCGTCGACCGCGTCGAGCGCATAGGCAGCTGCCAGTTGGTGGATGTCGCCGCCGCTCATGTGAGGCTGAGAGCAGAGCGGAGCATGCCCATCGTTCGTAGCAGCATGCGCTTCCGGATTGGTCCAATCGCCGGTCCGGCCAGCCATCCGCCGACGTAGTCGTCGACTCTTGTGAGCACATAAATCGACTGCACGTTCATGTCCTCGCAAGAGTCCAGCAGCGGCCCCGGGCGGGTGCTGGCTCACGACGGGGCACGGGTGCCGACGTCATGCATACACTCGGCACCGATGCCACCGACGTTGCCGCAGCGTGCTCGCGTCGTGGTGATCGGCGGTGGGGTGATCGGGTGCTCGGTCGCCTACCACTTGGCCGACATGGGCTGCGACGTGGTCGTCCTCGAACGCGACAAGCTCACTTCCGGCACGACCTGGCATGCGGCCGGGTTGATGGTCACGTTCGGGTCACTGTCGGAGACCTCGACGGAGATGCGCAAGTACACGTGCGACCTGTACTCGCGGCTGGAGGAGGAGACCGGCCAGTCGACCGGGTTCAAGCGAGTCGGTTTCATCGAGTTGGCCACCGAGCCCGACCGGCTCGAGGAGTACCGCCGCGTCGCCGCGTTCAACCGGTACTGCGGTGTCGACGTGCACGAGATCTCGGCCAAGGAGGTCGCCGACCTGTTTCCGTTGGCGCGCACCGACGACGTGCTCGCCGGCTTCTACGTCAAGGAGGATGGCCGCGCCAACCCGGTCGACGTGACGATGGCGTTGGCCAAGGGCGCCCGGCTGAAAGGAGCGACGATCATCGAGGGCGCGGCGGTGACGGGGGTGTTGCAGCGCAACGGGACAGTGACCGGAGTACGCACCGAGCACGGCGACATCGAAGCCGAGTACGTCGTCAACTGCGCCGGCATGTGGGCTCGCCAACTCGGCGAGCTCGCCGGCGTGAACATCCCGCTGCAGGCGGCCGAGCACTACTACTTGATCACGGAGACGATCGAAGGCTTGTCGCGGGATTGGCCGGTGATCGAGGACCCGGCCAACTTCGGCTACTACCGCGAAGAGGTCGGCGGGCTGATGATCGGTCTGTTCGAGTCGGAGTGCGCGCCCTGGAACGTGGGTCGCATCCCTGACGACTTCTCGTTCGGGATCATCCAGCCCGACTGGGATCGGATGGGCCCGTACCTCGAACGGGCGATGAGCCGCGTGCCGGTCTCGTTGGAGACCGGCATCCGTACGTTCTTCTGCGGGCCGGAGAGCTTCACGCCCGACCTGCTCCCGTGTGTCGGGGAAGCACCGGAGCTGCGCAACTACTTCGTCGCCGCCGGTCTCAACTCGGTCGGGATCCTCACCGGCGGGGGGATGGGCCGGGTGATCGCTCACTGGATCTTGACGGGTGAGCCCGACGTCGATGTCACCGGGTTCAACATCGATCGCTTGCACCGCTACCAGTCGAACCCCGAGTATCGGGCGACGCGCACGGTCGAGTCGCTCGGCATGGTCTTCCAGAACCACTTCCCGGGACGGTCGATGCAAACCGCGCGCAACGCCAAGATCTCGCCGCTGCACCAGCGGCTGCAAGCACAGCGCGCCTACTTCAAGGACGTGAGCGGATGGGAGGGCGCCGACTGGTACGCGCCCGAGGGCGTCGAGCCGAGGATCGAGCGACTCTCCTGGGGGCGCCAGAACTGGTTCGACTACTGGCGCGCCGAGCACGAGGCAGCGCGCAACGGCGTGATCGTGATGGACATGTCGTTCATGTCGAAGTTCCTCGTGCAAGGACGTGATGCGGGGCGACTGCTCAACGAGCTGTCCGCCAACGACGTCGATCGCGACTGCGGCACGATCACGTACACTCAATGGCTCAACGATGCCGGCCGGCTCGAGGCCGATCTGACGGTGACCAAGCTCGACGAGGCGCGGTACTGGGTCGTGGCCACCGACACGGCGCATCGGCACGTCGAGACCCGAATGCGCCGCCACTTCGCCGACCGCCACGCGATCCTCACCGACGTCACGTCGGGATGGGCGCAGATCAACGTACAGGGGCCGCGCTCGCGCGCCCTGCTCCAGTCGATCACGTCAGCGGACCTCTCCAACGACGCGTTCCCGTTCCGCGCCGCGCGCACCATCGACATCGGGTTCGCCCGTGCGCTGTGCGTGCGGATCACCTACCTCGGCGAGCTCGGCTACGAGCTGTACGTGCCGGCAGAACAGGCCGTGCACGTGTACGACCGGGTCGTCGCTGCGGGCCACCACCACGATCTGCGCCACGCTGGGTTGAAGGCGCTCGGCAGCCTGCGCATGGAGAAGGGTTACCGCGACTACGGCCACGACATCGACAACACGGATTCGGTCCTGGAGGCCGGCCTCGGGTTCGCCGTCGACCTCGACAAGCCCGATGGGTTCATCGGCCGCGACGCGGTGCTGGCCATGAAGAAGGGCGACCCGTTGACCCGGCGCCTCGCCCAGGTGCTGGTCGGCGACCCCAACCCGCTGATGTTCCACGCCGAGGTGCTGCGGCGCGACGACCGGCCGGTCGGCTACGTGCGCGCCGCGTCGTATGGATTCACGCTCGGCGGTGCGGTCGGGCTGGTGATGATCGACGCCGGCGAGCCGATCGATGCCACCTATCTCTCCTCGGCAACGTGGGACATCGAGATCGCCGGTTGTCGCTATCCGGCGCGTGTCTCGTTGCGGCCGATGTACGACCCGGACAACTCGCGGATCAAGGCGTAGATGGTCACCTTCGCCGGGCGGTTCATCGAGCGGGGCAGCGCCGGCTACGAGCAGGCCCGCACCGAGGCGCTGTTCAACGCCCGCCACCCACAACGCTTCCCGGCCGCTGTGCTGGAAGCCGAGAGCGAAGCCGACGTGGTCGCCGGCGTGCGCCTTGCCGCCGAGCGCGGCTGGAAGGTGGCCGCGAGATCCGGAGGTCACGCCTGGGCGGGATGGAGCGTCCGCGACGACGCGTTACTGATCGACCTGGCCGGGTTGCGCGAGCTGAGCGTCGACGTCGACAACCTCACTGCAACTGCGAGCCCGTCGACGCGCGGCGGCCAGGAGCTGGGCCCGTTCCTGCGCAGCCGCGGGCTGGTGTTCCCGGGCGGTCACTGCTCCACGGTGGGCATCGGCGGCTACCTGCTGCAAGGCGGGCAGGGTTGGAACTCGCGGCAGTGGGGATGGGGGTGCGAGAACGTGCTCGCCGTCGATGTCGTCACCGCCGACGGCGAGCTCGTCCATGCCGACTCCGAACAGAACGCCGACCTGTACTGGGCGGCCCGCGGCGCGGGGCCAGGCTTCTTCGGCATCGTCACCCGCTTTCATCTGCGTGTGTACGAGATGCCGAAGGCGTTCACGCACACCACGTACGCCTTTCCGATCGACTGCTTCGATGAAGTCGTCACCTGGGCGCACGACATCCTGCCGGTGCTCGATGCACGAGTCGAGCCGGTC
>DATBKA010000228.1:0-1580 GCA_036556105.1 Ilumatobacteraceae bacterium
GTAGCTGCCGGCCCCGACGGTGGCGAACACCGTGAGCCCGACCACGCCCATCGCCATGAGGCGCCTGCCGCCCAGGGCGACCAGGCTGCGCCAAAGCCGCTCCAACTGTTCCAGCCCGATCATCGAGAGTCCCGGTGCGACGCGGAGGATGATCGGGGGATAGTCGGCCACGAACCTTGCGCGAGAATTGCGGGCTGGGTTGTGCCGGCACCAAAGCGAACGGCCACGTCCTTGCGGACGTGGCCGTCAATCGTTCAGCCGTGCCGCCGCTGTTACTGGAACAGCCGCAGGATGGCCTGGCTCGAGGAGTTGGCGATGCTCAGCGCCTGGACGCCCAGCTGCTGCTGGACCTGCAGGGCCTGCAGCTTGGTCGACTCCTCGTTCATGTCCGCGTCGACCAGCGCGCCGATGCCCGTCTTGATGGCGTCCATGAGGTTGCTCACGAACGTCTTCTGGATATCGATGCGCGACTTGGCCGAGCCGAGCGAGGTTGCCGCCGTCGTCATGGTGGACACTGCCGCATCGACGGTGGAGATCATCTCGTCGAGGTCGGCGAGATCGTCGGCACTGTCCGTCAACGCGGAGATGTCGAGGTTGGCAACCGTGTAGTCGACGCCGCCGTTGGTCGTCGTGCTCTGGGTGTCGAGGATGCCCTTCTTGTCGGCAGCGGCGACGCTGTCGGCGTCGAACAGAGCCGAGGTCGAGTCGTCGGTGGCGTTGTAGAGGGTGATCGAGATGGTGCCGATCGAGACCGAGCCGTCGGTGCTGCGGTTGAACGACGACACGACCGACTTGGTGATGTCCTCGCCGTCGGTGGTATCGATCTTCAGCCAGTTCTGGCCGCTGAACGATGCGGAGTCGGCGATGCTGCGGAGCTGGTCCTGCAGCGAGTCGATATCGCTCTGGATCTTGCTGCGGTCGACACCCGGCTCGCGGGCCGCGACCAGCTTGCTCTTGATCTGGTCGACGACGTCGATGGCGCTCTTGACGCCGGTGTAGGCGACGTTGACGGTCGCGGCACCGAGGCCCAGCGCGTCCTGAACGGTGGAGAGGGCGGCGTTGTCGGAGCGCATGGTCGTCGCGATCGACCAGTAGGCCGCGTTGTCGGAAGCCTCGGCAACACGGAGACCCGTCGAGATGCGGCTTTGCACCTCGACCAGGCTGTTGTTGGTGTGGGTGAGCGACTGCAGCGCGGTCATCGCCGCGACGTTGGTATTGATGCTACTCATTTAATTATTCCCCCTGTAGTTCGAGCGACAGGCGTACCGGGGCCTTGCCCGTATGGCAGCTAACGCTTCGAGCCTGGAGCCCCCGGATCCCGCTCCAATCCGCCATGGGGCATGGTTAAATCAGAACGGTTGAACATTGATTAACGCTCGCTGTCCGCGAGCGGAGATCAGACAAAGGACCGGATCAGGCCGCCGATCAGCAGGTTCCAACCGTCGATCAGGACGAAGAAAAGCACCTTGAAGGGAAGCGATATGACGGTCGGAGGCAGCATCATCATGCCCATCGACATGGTCAGCGTCGCCACGATCATGTCGATCACCAGGAATGGCAGGGTGATCAGAAAGCCGATT
>DATBKA010000229.1:0-4047 GCA_036556105.1 Ilumatobacteraceae bacterium
CGGGTAGAGGCGGGCGAGCACGGTGCGATTCAACAGCGCATGGCCGCTGCCAGTCGGCGCGTCGGTGTGATCACGAACGACCAACCAGCGCCCGGTGCTGTCGCGGACGAGATCGGCGGCATGGAGCATCAGCCGCGGCCGGCGCACGTCGACGCCGACGGCGGCGAGTTGGTAGGCGCGGGAGCCGTTCACCGCGGCAAGGGGGATGATCCCATCGGTGAGCAGTCGACGCGCCCCGTAGAGATCGTCGAGCACGGCGTCGAGCAGGCGGGAACGTTGCCCGAGACCGCGTTCGATGATGCGCCACTGCGCGGCCTCGATCACGAACGGAACGGGATCGAGACCCCACGTCGCGTTGCCGGGCTCCTGACCGCCGCGGTCGTCGTGCAGGACATGGCCCGCACCTTCGGCGACCAGCAACCGTTCGGCGATCATCTGCCGGCGGACGACCTCGCGTTCGCCGAGCCGCGTCCACGTGCGCACCATCGCTTCCCAGTGCGGGCGGATCGCGCCGGCCTCGTCGATCAACTCGTCGTAGCGACCCTCGGTGGGGGTGTAGGCGGGAACAGTGCTCGCATCCATCAGGTGACCGGCCAAGCAGTCTGCCCGAAGTACGTGGCGGCAACACGGTCGCTGATCGTGCCGATGGCGATCTGCAGCTGATCCGCCTTGCGGTGCAGCTGGTCGGCGTCGAGCAACCCGTTCGGGTCCGACGCGGCGAGCTCGGCCAGCGCGGCGCGACAGGCGGCGAGCACCGACTCACTCGGCGGCAGGCGCCGGGCGCTCGACTGCACGCCTGCCAAGCAATAGGCGACGGATCGCGGGAACGTCAGCTCGCTGAGGATGAACCGGATCACCTCCGGGGCTCCATCGCCGACCGCGGCGCGCCGGTTGTACATCTGCAGCGCCGACAGCGAGCGCAGCACGCTCGACCACTGCAGGTCGTCGTACAGCTCGGCCTGCGCGGGTCGCTTGCCGAGCAGGAGTCCGGCACGCACGTCGAGCACTCTGGTGACCATGTCGGCGCGCTCGATGTGCCGGCCGAGACGGAGCATCGTGTACGCCTCGTCGCGACTCATCGTCGAGGTGAGGATGCCGAGCAGGCGCTGGTGCTCGGCGATGACCTTCTCCAAGAAGCGCGACCGGTGCCGGCGCTGCACGCCTTCCATCGACCCGCGCAGGCAGGAGAGGTACAGGTCGTTGACGGCGTTCCACGCCTGCGCCGGCAGGATGTCGCGACACGTGCGCAGGTTGTCGCGGGCTTGGGCGATGCTCGAGTGCACGCTGCCCGGGTTCAACAGGTCGGCGACGAGGAACGAGACGATCGACGTCTCGTCGGCGAGCTCGTATCGCTTGTCGAAGTCTTCCCGCGCTCCGGTGATGCCGAGCAGGTGCTCCCACGCCGGCGTGACGGTGAGGGGCAGGTCGACGATCACGTTCGAGTGCTCGCGCACGATGCGCGCCGTGCCCTCGGCTCGCTCCAGGTACCGCGCCGCCCAGTACAACTGCTCGGCCACTCGCGACAGGAGCATCAGTCGTCCTCGATGACCCAGGTGTCCTTCGACCCGCCGCCTTGCGACGAGTTGACGACGAGCGAGCCCTCGACGAGCGCCACTCGTGTGAGCCCGCCCATCGTCACGAACGTCTCCCGGCCCGACAGGATGAACGGACGCAGATCGACGTGGCGTGGCGCGACGTCGGTGCCGCACAGCGTCGGCGCGGTCGAGATCTCGAGGATCGGCTGGGCGACCCAGTTGCGCGGATCGTCTTTCACCGCGGCGACAGCCTTCTCCAGCTGGGCGTCGGAGGCGGTGCGGCCGATCGTCAGGCCGTACCCGCCGCTCTCGTTGGCCGGCTTCAGCACCAATTCGCGAGCGTTGGCGAGCACGAACTCGCGCTCATCGGGGTAGCAGCAGCGGTACGTGGTGACGTTGGGCAGCAGCGGCTCTTCACCGAGGTAGTAGCGGATGAACTCGGGCACCCAGGCGTACACGACCTTGTCGTCGGCGACGCCGGCGCCGGGCGCGTTGGCAATCGCCACGTTGCCCTCTCGCCAGGCGCGCATCAGCCCGGGCACACCGAGCTGCGAGTCGGGGTTGAACACCTCGGGGTCGAGGAACAGATCGTCGATCCGCCGGTAGATCACGTCGACCGGCTTGGGGCCGTCGATGGTGCGCATCCACACTCGGCTGCTCGGGTCGACGAACAGGTCTGCTCCTTCGACGAGGGGGACCCCCATCTGTTGGGCGAGGAAGGCGTGCTCGAAGTAGGCGCTGTTGAACACGCCCGGTGTCAACACCACGACCTGCGGGTGGCGGACGCCTTGCAGCTCTGACGACCCCAACGAGACGAGCAGGCGGCGCAGTTGGTCCGGGTATTCGTCGACGGGCAGGATCGACTGCCGTTCGAACAGGTCGGCGAACGCCCGCTTGGAGATGGCCCGGTTCTGCAGCATGTAGCTGACGCCCGAGGGGACGCGCAGGTTGTCCTCCAACACGCGCACGACCCCGTCGCCGTCGCGCACGAGATCGCTGCCGCAGATGTGCGCCCACACACCGAACTTCGGCGACATCCCAGCGCACTCCGGGCGCAGGTTGACCGAGCCCTCGAGCAGATCGCCGGGAAACACTCCGTCGGCGACGACGTTGCGCTCGTGATACACGTCGTCGATGAACCGGTTGAGCGCGGCGAGGCGCTGCTTCAGGCCGCGCTCGATCACCGCCCACTCGGAGGCGGCGATCACCCGCGGGATGATGTCCATCGGCCAGGCCCGGTCGGTGCCGCGACCGTCGTGGTACACCGTGAATGTGATGCCGAGGGCGAGGATGTCGACGTCGGCGAGCGACTGCCGCTCGCGCAGCTCGTCGATGTCGAGCGAGCGCAGACGCTCGACCAAGGCTGTCGCACCCGGCCGAGGCGTTCCTTGGGCATCGACCAGCTCGTCCCACTGACGAGGAAGGGCGCGCAGCTCTGCCATGGGTGGGATCACGCTAGTGGATCGTCTGTGACACGTAGATGAAGAAGGGGCGCGTCGGGAGGGCGCGACCGTCGTTCGGGCACAGCACTAGTCTCCGTCCATGAGCCATGGCCTGCGTTTCCAGGTGCTCGTGATCCCCAACGTGCCGTGGACCGAGTACCTCGATCGGTTCGTCCGGCTCGAGCACCTCGGGCTCGACGTGGCCGCAGTTCCCGACCACTTCTGCGACTGGGGCAACCCGTCGGGGCCGTGGCTGGAGGCGTGGTCGTGCTTGGCGGCGATCGCGGCGCGCACGTCGACGATCAGGTTGACGTCGTGCGTTTCTCAGATCGCGTTGCGCAACCCGGCGGTGCTCGCCCACCAGGCGGTGACCGTCGATCAGATCTCCAACGGGCGGCTCGAGCTGGGCATCGGCACCGGTCTGACCATCGATCCGTCGTACGACATGATCGGCGTGCCCAACTGGACGAACGCCGAGCGCGTCGCCCGCTTCGGCGAGTACGTCGAGTTGCTCGATCAGTTGCTCGCCGAACGAGTCACGGTCTACACCGGCGAGTACTACCAGGCCAACGGTGCGGTCATGAACCCGGGCTCGGTCCAACAGCCGCGCCTCCCGATCATGGTCGCCGCGCTCGGTCCGCGGATGATGCGCTACGCCGTGCAATACGGAGACATCTGGAACAGCCTCAGCTTCGCGGCCGACTCCACCGAGCAGCTCGCCGAGCTCGGCGACCGCTGCATGACCATCGACGAGCTGTGCGTCGAGCTCGACCGCGACCCGGCGACCCTGCGCCGCTCGTACACGATGTTCGACCCCAAGGCCCGGGCCAGCGGCGGGGCGATCGCCTACTACGAATCCGACGACGTGTTCGTCGACATGGTCAAGCAGGTCGTCGCCCTCGGTATCGACGAGGTGTCGCTGTACTACCCCGCCTTGCCGTCGCAGTTGCCGGCGTTCGAACGGATCGCCATGGAAGTGCTGCCCGAACTGCGACGTGAACATGCGTAGCCCGCTGCTCGACGACCTCGCCGCCCGCTGTGCGGCGCTCGTCGACGAGGGGCTGTTCAAG
>DATBKA010000230.1:0-2570 GCA_036556105.1 Ilumatobacteraceae bacterium
CCGGTGTCTCGCGTCTCGATCTCGGCAATGCGGTCGGCGCGCTGTCCGAGCGATTCCGCCATTCGTCGCAAGGTCTTGCCGCGCTGCGTCGCTGTCATCCGCGACCACGGCCCTTCGTACATCGCCCGGTGTGCTGCCCTGACGGCGCGATCGACGTCGGCGGCGGTGGCCGCGGGGAACGTCGCCCACACATCGCCCGTGGCTGGGTTGGCGGCAGTGAGTCGCCGGCCATCGGCGGCATCGCACAGCCGACCATCGATGTACATCTGCAGCGCGATGGGCTCAGTCATCAGTGCCTCCGTCAGCTTCCAAGAACCCGCTCACCAGAGCCGCCAGTTCGCCCGGCGCCTCGATCGGGATGAGATGTCGAAGCCCCGGCATGATCACACACGTCGCGCGAGGCATTGCTGCCGCCTGCCGCCTCGCCATGTCCGGCGTCGAGCGTTCGTCGCGCTCGCCGGTGACGATGAGGGTCGGCGCGTCGATCGTCGCCACGGCGGGCAGCAACTCAGCATCGCTGGTCGCGAAGACCTCGTACGCACACGCGTACGCGTCGACGTCGTTGGCCATCAACCGCCGGCGCACCTCGTCGACCACATCAGGATGACGCACCGCGAACTCGTCACTGAACCAGCGCTGCAGTGCCGGCTCGATCGAGGCCGCGTAGCTCCCATTGCGCACATCGGCGACCCGGCTCAGGATCGCGTCCCGCTCGGCCGGCGAGCGGTCGTACACGCCGCTGACCAAGACCAGCCGGCGGACCTGCTTCGGATGATCGGCGGCGAAGCGTTGGGCGACGAGCGCGCCCATCGAGAAGCCGACCACGTCGACCGCCTGTCCGTCGACGACGTCGGCAAGCTGCTCGGAGTATTGCGTCAGCGAGTACGGCCCTGGCGGGCGCGGCCCGTCGCCGAGCCCGATCAGGTCGTAGCTGCGCGACGGCAGGTCCAACTCGGCGGCGAACGCTCGCCACATGTGCCGATCGAGCCCGACACCGTGAACGAGCACAACCTCGGTCGGGCTCATGCGAAGGCCGGCACGACCTCGTCGATGAACAGCTGCAACGAGCGCTTCTGCGCTTCGATCGGCGCGCCGTAGCTGGCGCAGTAGAGGAAGTCGGTCCCCAGCGATTCGTACTCGCGCAGCTTGTCGATCACCTGTGCGGGCGTGCCGAACATCAGGTTCTGGCGCAGCGTCTCCGGCCGGTACTCGTCGCGGTGGGCCAGGCTGTCGAGGTCGACTTCCTCGGCGAACCCGTTCGTGACGGAGCCGAGCTGCTTGAAGAGGTTCTCGAACTGACCGGCCTGCCGCTGGATCGAGCGGATGTAGAGGTCTGCGTCGCGCTCGTCGCCCCACACCGCGGTGTAGCGCATCGCCGTCATCCGCGGGCGTTCGCTCAGTCCGGCCTTGGCGACGGCGTCGTCCATGCGTCCGACGTATGCCGCCAGCTCCGACATCGGTCGCATCAACGGCCAGCACATGATGTTGCAGCCGTTGGCGACCGCCCAGTCGTACGTGTCCGGATCGCGAGCGGCGACCCAGATCGGCGGCTCGGCTTGCCGCGGCTTCGGGCACGATGTCGACGTCGGGAACGTCCACCGTTCACCGTCGTGGGCGTAGTCCCCGGCCCACAGGGCACGAACGGCGGGAACGAGCTCGCGCAACGCGGCCGACCCGGTGATCGAGTCGAGACCGGGAACCATGCGGTCGAACTCGCGTTGATAGGCGCCGCGGCCGACTCCGAGCTCGAGTCGTCCGCCGGAGAGCACGTCGAGCAACGCCGACTCGCCGGCGAGACGGATCGGGTGCCAGTACGCGGCGACGCACACCGCAGTGCCGAGGCGGATCCGCGACGTGTGCGCTCCCCACCACGACAGCAGTTGGAACGGGCTCGGCGCGATCGTCATCTCGATGGCGTGGTGCTCGGCCGCCCAAGCGATCTCGAACCCTGCTGATTCGGCCATCTGCACCATCTCGGTGGTGTGATGGGCGGCGGCGACGATGTCGTCACTCGGGTCCATGCGCTCCAGGTTGATCGCCAGGCTGAACTTCATTCGTAGGTCTCCGTTTGCTCTCGTGCCGTGTGCGGCGTCGGTCAGTAGTTCGGTTCAGTAGTGCGGTGGCGTGATGATCCACAGGACCATCACGGGGAGGTCGGTGGTGTTGGCGCACCGATGCCGTTCGGTGCTGGCGAAGCTGAACGTGTCGCCTGCGTGCAGCTGCAGATGGCGATCCCCGACCCACAGGTCGAACGACCCGTCGAGGATCACGCCTGCCTCGAAGCCGTCATGCGTGTAGTAGCCGCTGTCCGCGCCGGGAGCGAGAGTGCTGCGGACGACCTCCAGCGGCCCGTGCAGGTTGGGGGAGAGGAGCTCGTCGCTGATCCCGATGCCCGGAAACGTCAGCTTGCGACCCTGCCCGGCGCGCACCACGATGTCGCGCTCTTCTTCGGGCGCGTCGGACGCTCCGTGGAAGAACCAGTGCAAGTGGACGCCGAGCACCTCGGCGATGCGACCGAGCACGCCGATCGGGAGCCGGGAGATGTCGCGCTCGATCTCACTGAGGTACCC
>DATBKA010000231.1:0-2249 GCA_036556105.1 Ilumatobacteraceae bacterium
GTTCGGCGAGCTCGGAGTGCTGTACGACGTGCCACGCACCGCCACGGTTCGCTGCACAACTCCAGGCGAGATCCTGTGCATCCCGGGCTCCGCATTCCTCGACGCGTTGGACGACGTGCGCTGACCGGTGCATTGGTCGGCACAATGGTCGGGTGGATGAAGCCACCCTCCGCCAACTGATCGACGACGTCCGCTCCGGCACGGTCGATCCCGACGCCGCAGTCGAGCGACTGCGACGCCTCCCGTTTGCGGAGGTCGGCGACTCCCTGGTCGATCACCACAGGGCCCTCCGCCAAGGAATGCCGGAAGCCGTGTACGGCCGCGGCAAGAGCGTCGAGCAATGCGTGGCGATCATCGGCGAGCTGCTGACGAACGGTTCCGGCCCGGTTCTGCTCACCCGCGCCGGCGAAGCCCAACTTGAAGCGGCGGTCGCTGCTCACGGGCCCGCGGAACGAGCGCGAGGTGCCGCCCTCTGGCGGCGCGACGTCGCCCATCGCCAGTCGCGAGTGCTCGTCGCCAGCGCCGGCACCAGTGACGCACCGATCGTCGACGAATGCGTGCTGACGCTGCGCGCCTACGGATTCGAACCGGATCGTCTGAGCGACATCGGAGTCGCCGGCCTGCATCGGCTGCTGGCCAACATCGATCGGGTCACCTCAGCCGACGCGGTCGTCGTCGTGGCCGGCATGGAAGGCGCGCTGGCGAGCGTGATCGGCGGCTTGACCAGCGGACCCGTGGTGGCGGTCCCGACCAGCGTCGGCTACGGCTCGAGTCACGACGGGATCACCGCGCTGCTGGCGATGCACGCCTCGTGCGCCAGCGGAGTGACGGTCGTCGGCATCGACAACGGTTTTGGCGCGGCGTGCGCGATCGCCAGAATGATGCCGTGACCCGCACCGCATGGTTCCACTGCTTCGCCGGAACCGCCGGTGACATGACCATGGCCGCGCTGGTCGACGCCGGGGCCGACCCGGCGTTCATCGCCGATGCCGTCGCCGCGTTGGAGATCGACGGGTACGCGCTGACGTTCGAAGGCGTGACTCGCTGCGGCATCGCCGCAACGCACGCCCACGTCGCTGTACTCGACCACGAGCACGACCACGAGCATCGTGAGTACCGCGCGATCCGCGATCTGCTGGACCGCGCCGAGCTCCCCGAGCGGGTCCGTGAGCGTGCCCAGCGGACCTTCGCCATGCTTGCCGACGTCGAAGGTGCAATGCATCGCATGCCGCCCGAGGATGTCGAGTTCCACGAGGTCGGCGCCGTCGATGCGATCGTCGACATCGTCGGGAGCTGCGCCGCCCTCGAATCGCTCGGAGTCGAACACATCGTGTGCAGCTCGATCACGGTCGGCGAGGGAACGGTGATGGCCGCACATGGTCTGCTGCCCAACCCACCGCCGGCGGTCACCGAGTTGCTGGCACGGCGCAACGCACCGAGCCGCGGCATCGACGACCGCAAGGAGTTGGCCACTCCCACCGGGGTGGCGTTGATGTGCGCGCTCGCCGACGAGTTCGGCCCGATGCCAGCGATGAACGTCGGTTCCGTCGGGTACGGCGCGGGCACCGCAGACATTCCCGGTCGGCCGAACGTGGTGCAGGTCGTGATCGGCGACAGGACGGCGGAGTTGCAGCTTCCGGATCCCGGCCAGCCCGTGCAGCTGATCGAGACCAACGTCGACGATGCGACCGGAGAAGTCATCGCTCATACGATCGCGGTGTTGATGACAGCCGGCGCCCACGATGCATGGGCCACACCGATCGTGATGAAGAAGGGTCGGCCCGCACACACGATTCATGTGTTGTGCGATCCGTCGGCGAGCGCTCTGCTCGGTGCGCTGCTGCTGCGCGAGACGGGCTCGCTCGGTCTGCGCAGCAGCGACCTCCGCCGCTGGCCGCAACAGCGCAGCGAGCGAGTCGTTCAGATCGAAGGATTGGCGATCCGCGCCAAGGTCGCGCTCGGCCGGGTGAAGGTCGAGTACGACGACGCGGTCGCTGCGGCAGCACACCTCGGCCGTCCACTGCGCGACGTCATCGCCGAGGCCACCGCGCTGGCAGAACGCGACGTCCAGTGATCCCGCCGTTCGTCGACGCCGACTTCCTCCGCGCACATCCCGACGCGGTGCTCGCCGACGTGCGCTGGTACCTCGACGGGCGCGACGGCAAAGCCGCCTACGAAGCGGGACACATCCCGGGCGCGGTGTGGGTCGACCTCGACCATCAGCTCGCCGCGTCGGAGCGACCGGCAAC
>DATBKA010000232.1:0-3001 GCA_036556105.1 Ilumatobacteraceae bacterium
AGTTGTGGGAGTAGCCATGCGCCTGTTGAACGAACGTCCGCCGTACGACTTGACCTACAGCGACGTCTTCATGGTGCCGAGCCTGTCCTCGGTACCGTCCCGGTTCACGGTCGATCTGTCGACGCCGGACGGGCTGGGAACGACCATTCCTGTGGTGGTCAGCAACATGACGGCCGTGGCCGGCCGCCGGATGTCGGAGACGGTCGCCCGCCGCGGCGGGCTTGCCGTTCTTCCGCAAGACATCCCGCTCGACGTCGTCGAGGGTGTCATCTCGTACGTGAAGTCGCGGCACACCGTCTACGACACGCCGATCACGCTCAGCCCGACGCACACCGTCGGCGACGCGCTCGGGCTGATCCACAAACGGGCGCACAACGCGGTGGTGATCGTCGGCGACGACGAGGTGCCCGCCGGCATCTTCACCGAACACGACGCGGTCGGGTTCGATCGCTTCACGCAGTTGAAGAACGTGATGAGCAGCGATCTGCTGGTGATCGAGGAGGGCACGTCGCCCGAGGAGATCTACGACCGGCTGTCCGGGCAACGACTCTCCGTCGCGCCGGTCGTCGATGGGTCCGGGCGGCTGGTGGGCTGCATCACCCGCAAGGGTTCGCTGCGCTCGACGATCTACCGCCCCGCAGTCGACGCCGATGGCCGCTTGCGACTCGCGGTTGCCGTCGGCATCAACGGCGACCCGGCGACCAAGGCCAAGTCGCTGCTGGCGATGGGCGCCGATGTGCTCGTCATCGACACGGCACACGGGCACCAGACGCGCACGCTGCGCGCCATCGAGGAAGTGCGCGCCATCGCCCCCGACGCGCCGATCGTCGCCGGCAACGTCGTCACCGCCGAGGCAACTCGCGACCTGATCAACGCCGGGGCCGACGTCGTCAAGGTCGGAGTCGGTCCCGGAGCGATGTGCACGACGCGGATGATGACGGGTGTCGGCCGTCCGCAGTTCAGCGCCGTGCTGGAATGTGCGGCGGAAGCAGCCGGTCAAGGCAAGCACATCTGGGCCGACGGGGGAGTCCGCTACCCGCGCGACGTCGCCTTGGCGCTGGCTGCCGGCGCGGCCAACGTGATGTTCGGGTCGTGGCTGGCGGGCACGTACGAATCGGCGGCCGACACGCTTCGCGATCCCGACGGCCGGCTGTACAAAGAGAGCTTCGGCATGGCCAGCAATCGTGCGGTCAAGAGCCGTAACCGCACCGAGACTGCCTTCGAGCGGGCCCGCAAGGAGCTGTTCGAGGAAGGCATCAGCACGTCGCGGATGTATCTCGACCCGGATCGTCCGGGCGTCGAGGACATCATCGACGAGATCGTCGCCGGTGTGCGTTCGGCGTGCACCTACGCCGGCGCGAAGACGATCGCCGAGTTCCACGAACGCGCGGTCGTCGGTGTGCAGAGCGCCGCCGGGTACAGCGAGGGCTTGCCACAGGGGACGAGCTGGTAGGTGCGCGTCATCGCCATCGACGGCCCGGCTGGAGCGGGCAAGAGCACGGTGGCCCGCGCCTTGGCGGCGCGCCTCGGCTTGGACTACCTCGACACCGGGGCGATGTATCGCGCCGTCACGTGGGCGGCGATGCGTCGAGGCATCGATGTCACCGATGTCGACCGTGTTGCTGCCCTCGCTGAAGACGTTCCGCTCGAAGTCGGCGAACGCGGCGTGCTCGTCGACGGCTTCGACGCCACGTCCGAGATCCGCAGCCCCGAAGTGACGGCCGCCGTCAGCGCCGTCGCCGCCAACAGCCGCGTCCGCACTGAGCTCGTCAAGCGACAGCGCACATGGGCCACCGAGCGCGGCGGTGGGGTGCTGGAAGGGCGCGACATCGGCTCTGTCGTCTTCCCCAATGCGGAGCTGAAGCTCCACCTCACCGCGTCACCACGGGTGCGCGCCGAACGGCGTGGCGCGGAGACCGGCGTCGATGTCGACGAGATCGAGGCGGCGATCCTGCGCCGTGACAACTACGACAGCGCCCGCGCCGACAGCCCGCTCGTCCAGGCCGACGGCTCGGTCGTGGTAGACACGACGGGGCTGAGCATCGACGAGGTGCTCGAACGAATCGAACGACTTCTGGAGCGGGAATGACAAGGATCTCGACGCGGCTCACCGGGAACAAGTTGCTCGACCGCGCCCTCTACAAAGGAGCGCGCCTGATCGTCATGGCGTTTTGCCGGGTGTGGTGCCGGCTCACCGTCGAAGGCCGCGACAACGTTCCCGCGCACGGTGCGTTCCTGCTCGCGCCGACGCACCGCAGCATCTTCGACACTCCCGCGGCGTCGGCGGTCACGCGTCGGCGGATGCGCTTCATGGGCGCCGACAAGTACTGGAAGAACAAGACGTTCGGTCGTTTGCTGACGGTCCTCGGCGGGTTTCCGGTCACTCGCGGCACGGCCGACCGCGAGGCACTGAAGCGTTGCGTGGGTGTGCTCGAAGGTGGTGAACCCCTGGTGTTGTTCCCCGAAGGCGAGCGCAAGAGCGGGCCGTTGGTGCAGCCGCTGTTCGATGGTGCGGCGTTCATTGCCGTCAAGGCCGGAGTGCCGATCGTGCCAATCGGGATCGGTGGATCCGAGCGAGTGATGCCGAAGGGCGCCAAGTTCATCCGTCCGCACAAGATCCATGTTGTCGTCGGCAAGGCGCTCGACGTGCCGACCGATGTGACCAGCCCGAAGGCTCAGCGCGATGCAGCAAAGTTGCTGACGAAAGACCTCCACGCGGAGTTGCAGCGATTGTTCGACCTCGCCCAGGCCCGCGTCTGATCCGAGTGTTTCAAGGCACCCAGTGCGCCTCAGAACACTCGGTTGGAGAAGTAGTGGCGAAGACCGGTCGCCAACGACACCGGATCTTCGACGCCGCACAGCTCGCGCGCCGAATGCATCGACAGCTGAGGCACGCCGACGTCGACAGTGTCGATTCCCAGCCGCGTCGCCGTGATCGGGCCGATGGTGCTGCCGCACGGCATGTTGTTGCGGCTGACGAACACCTGCGAGGGCACCTCGG
>DATBKA010000233.1:0-2222 GCA_036556105.1 Ilumatobacteraceae bacterium
CGGTGTGATCGTGGCGGAACACCGGCCGGGCCGACATCAGGTGCGAGCCGTCACCGATGTACTGGCCGGGGATGGCAACGGTCGACAGCACGTCGAACAGCCGTGGCTCGGTCGTGCGCAGTACCTCGGCGATCTTGAAGCCGTCGACCAGCGTCGACTCCCCGCCTTCGCCGTCGAAGTACAGGCAGTGCAGCATCTGCAGCCCGGGCGCGTCGTGGCAGTACGTGCCGTCGGTGTGCGCAGGGAGGTACAGGTTGGTGTACGCCATGTCGGCTTTGGAGAGGTCGGCCGTGAACTCCCAGAACCCGCCGAAGATGGTTTCGCGGACGTACCCCACCCGCCTGATCAATGCCTCGGTTGCTTCCGCCGTCGCCGGCGTGCCGCGGACGACGGCGAACCCGTAAGCAGCCACGGTCGACAGCCACTGACGCAGCCCTTCGTCGGATGCCATCACGTCGTCATGCTCGACGGCGATCGGGAGCGTCCGAATCGACTCGCCATCCCACGCCACTGGCTGCGTGGGCGTGCCGGTGCGTGCGGGTTGCGGGCTGCGGAAGCGACGCAAGAAATCGACAGGCACCTCCGACACTCCGCCCTCGCCGGGCCACGTCAGGCGAGCCACACCGTCGTCGGTCTCGGCCGACGTCGCTCGCAAGTCGGGGGGAAGGGCTGCAGTGTCGAGCTGGCGCTGTTGCGTGACGGGATGCATCGTCGTCTCGTCGTGGGCGTGGTCGCGCAACCACAACCACGGATACCAACTGTCGACGCCGTCATCCCATCTCACATGGAGGCCGGTGTCGGTCGGTTGGATCAGGTCGATGGTCACCACGGCCTCAATTCTGCCAGCCGGAAGCTGCAAGGCTGAGGCGGTGGCGAGTGAACAGTACGACCTGATCATCATCGGCACCGGTTCCGGCAACTCGGTGATCAACGATGAGATGGACGGCTGGCGGATCGCCATCGTCGAGCGGTGGATCTTCGGTGGGACGTGCCCCAACAGGGGATGCATCCCCTCGAAGATCATGGTCTATGCCGCGGACGTCGCCGAGTCCGCGGCACGCGACAACGACTCGAAGTACGGGGTCACGACGCGGTTCGAAGGCGCCGACTGGCCGGCGATCGTGCGCCGTACCTTCGCCAGGATCGATCCGATCGTCGAGGGTGGCCGTCAGTATCGACTCCGACTGCCACACGTCACGGTGTACGAAGGCGAAGCTCGGTTCGTCGGTGAGCGCACGCTCGAGGTGAACGGCACCACGATCACGGCCGACCGGATCGTGATCGCCACCGGCGCCCGGGCGTTCGTCCCCAACGTTGATGGGATCGACGAGGTTCCCTTCGAGACCAGCGACACGATCATGCGCATCGCCCACCAACCGAAGCATCTCGTCGTGTTGGGTGGCGGCTTCATCGCTGCCGAGCTCGGCCACGTATTCCGCTCACTCGGATCGAAGGTGACGATCGTCAATCGCAGCCACCACCTCCTCACCGCGGAGGATCGAGACATCTGCGTTCGCTACACCGAGCTCGTCGCCGAGCGTTTCGACCTCGTGCTCGGCGCGCACGTCAACAAGGTGTACATGACGGCCGCCGGTATCGCTCTGAGCGTGACCACCGCCGATGGCCAGCGCACGGTCGAAGGCGACACGCTGCTCGTCGCCGCCGGTCGCTTGCCCAATGGCGACCAGATCGACGCCGAGAAGGGTGGGATCGCCATTGGCGCGCTCGGTCAGGTGATCGTCGACGAGTACGGGCGAACGAGTGCTCCCGGTGTCTGGGCGCTCGGCGACGTCAACGGTCGCTACCAGTTGAAGCACATGGCCAACGGCGAGGCGAAAGTCATTCAGCACAACCTCGTGCATCCCGATGACCTGCGCACACTCGACACCCGAGCGGCGCCGCACGCGGTGTTCGGAAGCCCGCAAGTTGGAGCGGTCGGCCTCACCGAGGCGCAGGCCGACAAGTCCGGGCAGCCGTACACGGTCGTCATGCATCCGTACGGCGGCACGGCCTACGGATGGGCGCTCGAGGACTCCACCGGCTTCTGCAAGCTGATCGGTGACCCGGTGTCGCGCACCCTTCTCGGCGCCCACGTGATCGGTTATCAAGCGTCGCTCTTGGTGCAGCTGCTGGTGCAGGGCATGCATCTCGGCAGCACGGTCGATGCGATGGCGACCGGTCAGATCTGGATCCACCCGGCACTGTCCGAGGTCGTCGAACAG
>DATBKA010000234.1:0-5089 GCA_036556105.1 Ilumatobacteraceae bacterium
CTCGGCGTCGACTACGTCGACGAGAGCGAGGTGCTCACGCCGGCCGACGAGACCCACCACATCGACAAGTGGAAATTCACCGTTCCGTTCGTGTGCGGTGCGACCAACCTCGGCGAGGCGCTGCGCCGCATCAGTGAGGGGGCGTGCATGATCCGCTCCAAGGGCGAGGCCGGCACGGGCAACATCGTCGAGGCGGTCCGCCACCTGCGCAACATCATCGGCGACATCCGCAAGGTGGGTCAGGCCGACTCCGCCGAACTGTTCCAGTGGGCGAAGGTGCTGCAGGCGCCGCTGCCGCTGGTGCAAGAGATCGCCGAGACCGGCTGGCTTCCGGTGCCGCTGTTCTGCGCCGGTGGCATCGCCACGCCCGCCGACGCGGCTTTGGCGATGCAACTCGGTGCCGAGGCCGTCTTCGTCGGGTCGGGCATCTTCAAGAGCGACGATCCGACGCCTCGCGCCAAGGCCATCGTCGAGGCGACCACCCACTTCCGCGATGCCGAGATCCTCGCCAAGGTCAGTCGCGGTCTCGGCGCGCCGATGACGGGAATCGCCATGGACGAGATCAACCAGCGGTACGCGGAGCGCGGCTGGTAACCATGTCCAACGTGGGCGAGCCGCATCGGCTCGTCGGAGTACTTGCGCTACAGGGAGCATTCGCGGCGCACCAGCGCGCCCTCGAGGCTGCGGGTGCTCGCACGCGCCAGGTTCGCCAGCCCGCCGATCTCGAAGGCCTCGATGCGTTGGTGATGCCCGGCGGTGAGAGCACGACCATGTCGCGGCTGCTGACGACGTCGGGGTTGTTCGACGACGTCAAGGCGCTGCTCAGCGACGGGTTACCGGTGTTCGGGACGTGCGCCGGGATGATCCTGCTCGCCACCGAAGTGCTCGACGGTCGCCCCGACCAGCGCAACTTCGGCATGATCGATCTGACGGTGCGCCGCAACGGCTACGGCCGGCAGATCGACAGCTTCGAGGCCGACCTCCAGGTCGTCGACTTCCACCTGCCGTTCCACGCGATCTTCATCCGGGCGCCGAAGGTGATCGCCGTCGGCCCGAACGTCGAAGTGCTCGCTGAACACGACGGCGTGCCGGTCGTGGCTCGACAGGGTCGGATCATGGTGGCATCGTTTCACCCGGAACTGACCGGCGACGCTCGACTGCACGCCAGGTTCCTCCAGGAGGTATAGGCCATGTCGGGCCATTCGAAGTGGGCAACGATCAAGCACAAGAAAGGCGCCGTCGACAAGGCGCGGGGCAAGCTGTTCGCCAAGATCGCCCGCCAACTCGAGGTCGCCGCCCGCGACGGTGGGGGCGACCCCAACTCCAACGCCACGCTGCGTACCGTGATGCTCAAGGCGAAGGCGGCGCAGATGACCAACGACGCCATCGACCGGGCGGTCAAGCGCGGCACGGGGGAAGACGAAGGCGGCACCTACGAGGCGATCACCTACGAGGGCTACGCGCCCGGTGGCGTTGCCCTGCTGATCGATGTGCTCACCGACAACCGCAACCGCACCGGCGCCGAGGTCCGCAACATCTTCTCCAAGCTCGGTGGGTCGATGGCCGAGCCGGGCGCGGTCGGCTGGCAGTTCTCGCGGCGCGGCGTGATCATCGTCGCCGGTGGAGACGAAGACGGCGTGATGATGGCCGCCCTCGAGGCCGGCGCCGACGACGTCACCAACGACGGCGATGGGTTCCGCGTCACGTGCGACCCGTCAGCGGTCTACGACGTGCGCGATGCCTTGCAGGCCGCCGGCTTCGAGGTCGAGTCGGCGGAGAGCACGATGGTGGCCAGCGTGTCGATCGAGGTCACCGACACCGACGAGGCCCGCAAGATCCTGCGCATCGTCGACGCCCTCGAAGACAACGAGGACGTGCAAGACGTGTACAGCAACTTCGACATCAGCGACGCGTTGATGGAGGCGGTCGGCGGATGAGCGTCGGCGTCGGCGATCGCGCCCCGGCCTTCCGGCTTCCGTCCACCGGTGGCGGCAGCGTGTCGCTCGACGACTTCACCGGCACGCCTGTGGTGCTGGTCTTCTACCCGGGTGACGACACGCCGATCTGCACTCGGCAGCTGAACGCGTACAACCGCGATTTGGCCCGGTTCGAGAAGCTCGACGCCCACGTGCTCGGGATCTCGCCACAGGGCGTCGACAGTCACGAGTCGTTCTCCGGCAAGCACGGGTTCAAGTTCCCACTGCTCGCCGACACCGACAAGGCCGTGGCCGGGTTGTACGGCACGCTCGGCCCGCTCGGGTTTCCGCGACGCAGCGTGTTCATCGTCGACCGCAACGGCGTGATCCGCTACGCCCATCGGGCGATCGCCGGGCTCACGTTCCGACCGGTCAGCGAGTTGGTCGAGGTGCTGGAATCGTTGGAGTGATCCCCGGCGCAGCGGCAGGCGGCTACTAGTGTACGAACCTGTGTTCGCCACATCGCCCGGAACACTGCGAGTCCTCGGGATCGATCCCGGGCTGACCCGGTGCGGCTACGCCGTCCTCGACAGCGCCGGCACCGGTGAGCCGCGTCCCGTGTCGATGGGGGTGTTGCGCACGCCACGCACCGATCCGCTTCCGCAGCGGCTTGCCGCACTGCGCGCCGACATCGCTGCGCTACTGGCCGAGTTCCGCCCCGACGTCGTGGCCGTCGAGCACGTGTTCTTCCAGGTCAACGTGCGCACGGCGATGAGCGTCGGCCAGGCCAGCGGCCTCGCCTTGGCAGAGGCCGCGGCGTTCGGTTGTCAGGTCGCCCAGTACACGCCGAACCAGGTGAAGAGCTGCGTCGCCGGGTGGGGCGGTGCCGACAAGACGCAGGTGCAGCGGATGGTGCAGGTCCGCCTCGGCCTTGCCGCGCCGCCGCGGCCTCCCGACGCGGCCGATGCCGCGGCGCTGGCGCTGTGCCACTTCGCCACCAGCCCGTTGCAGCGCAGCATCGGTGCCGTCGCCGGAGGTGGGGCATGATCGGTTCGTTGCGCGGCACGGTGCTCGAACGGCTCGACGACGGTCGCGTCCTCGTCGAGGTCGGTGGTGTCGGCTACCTCGTCACGGTCACGCCGCGGACGTTGGCCGAGCTCGAGCCGACGTCGCCGGTGTTCCTGTACGTGCACCACCACATTCGTGAAGACGCGCAGACGCTGTACGGCTTCCTGCGCCGCGACGAGCGGGCAGCGTTCGACGTGCTCATCGCCACCCATGGCATCGGCCCGGCGCTGGCCGTGGCGATCCTCGGCACACACAGCCCGCCGGCGCTCGTCGACATCGTCGCCGGCAACGATCTCGGCGCGCTCACGCTCGTGCCCGGGGTCGGGAAGAAGACCGCCGAGCGCCTGCTGGTGGAGCTGCGCAATCGCCTCGACCTGCCGATGCTCGATCCGGTCGCCCACAGCACCAGCACCGCGGCGGGCTCGGTCCGCGAGGCGCTGTCCGGCCTCGGCTACGCGGCCGACGAGATCCGCGAGGCGATGCGCGAACTGCCCGAGGGGCAGTCCGCCGAAGCGATGCTGCGCGACGCGTTGCGGTTGCTCGGGGCACGCCATGCGTGACGAGTTCCTCGACCCGATGCCCAGCGACCAGATCGAGACGGCCGACGAGGCCGGGCTGCGGCCACGGCGGCTCAGCGAGTTCGTCGGCCAGGCGGAGCTCAAAGAGCACCTGTCGATCGTCCTCGAGGCGGCAAAGATGCGCGGCCAGCCGGCCGACCACCTGCTGCTCGCCGGGCCACCCGGCCTCGGCAAGACCAGCCTGGCCGGCATCGTCGCCGTCGAGATGGACGTGCACCTGCACATCACCTCCGGCCCGGCCCTGGAGCGTGCCGGCGATCTGGCGGCGATCCTCACCAAGCTCGGCGAAGGCGACGTGCTGTTCATCGACGAGATCCACCGGTTGTCGCGCGTCGTCGAAGAGATCCTCTATCCGGCGATGGAAGACTTCCGGCTCGACATCGTCGTCGGCAAGGGCCCCGCTGCGTCGTCGATCCGGCTGACGTTGCCGAAGTTCACCCTGGTCGGCGCCACGACGCGAACGGGCATGATCACCGGGCCGTTGCGCGACCGGTTCGGGCTCGTGGCCCGCCTCGACTACTACTCCGACGAAGAGTTGGAGACGATCGTCCGTCGCGCCGCGGGCATCCTCGGCGTCAGCGTCACCGCGGATGCGGCATGGGAGATCGCCCGCCGGTCACGGGGCACCCCACGCATCGCCAACCGCCTGTTGCGGCGGGTGCGCGACTTCGCCGAGGTGCGCGGCGACGGCACGATCGCGGTCGACACGGCGCGCGACGGCCTGAAGCTGTTCGGCGTCGACGGCCGTGGCCTCGACAAGGTCGACCGGGCGATCCTCTCGGCGATCTGCAAGCAGTTCCATGGCGGCCCGGTCGGGCTGGGCACGCTGGCCATCAGCGTCGGTGAGCAGCCGGAGACGTTGGAAGACATGTATGAGCCGTTCCTCATCCAGCAGGGCATGATCGCCCGCACGCCGCGGGGACGAGTGGCGATGGCTGCCGCCTACGACCACCTCGGGCTGACGCCACCGACGCCCGGCTCACCGCCGATGTCCTCCCTCTTCGACTAAACCCGGAGGCGGACGCTGAGGCAGGTGACGCAGCCTTCGAGCTTCTGGAACTCGCTGATGTCGACCTCGATGGGCTCGTAGCCGAGCGAGCGATAGAGATCCGCGGTGCGCGGGCAGTCGGCGGCCATCAGCAACGTCGCGCCGTCGAGGAGCACGACGTGTGCGCCGGACTCCTCGGGGGTCGCCAGGAAGCGTGGGAACAGTGAGACGTCCTCGACGGCGTCGGCCCACCCGACGACCGTGCCATCGGGCAGTGCGGTGATCGCCGACTTGAGGTGGAGGACCTTGTTGCACGGCACGGCGACGACGGTCGCGCCACGCGCCGCGAGGTGACCCGCGAGTTGGTCGATGCCGGCTTGGTTCGTGCGTGCACCGAGACCGACGTACACGGTGTTGCCGATCTTCAGCACGTCTCCTCCGTCGAGCGTTCCCGGTGGATCGATGCGGGCGACGGTGTATCCGAGCGCGGCAACGGTCGCTTCGGCCGCGGCGGTCTCGGCCTGTCGTGACGGCGCCCC
>DATBKA010000235.1:0-7596 GCA_036556105.1 Ilumatobacteraceae bacterium
GTCGCCACCGTGTACGGGATGTCTGCCAACTCCTTGGCATAGGCCTCACTCAGCCAGGAGCACGTCGTGCTGACACCAGTGAGGCCCGATGCGATCGGGTGCGCAGTGCTGCGCGTCCCGCCTTGGCACTCCTGGTACAGCTTCGCCGGGTCGGCGAGGGCCGTACGCAAGCCGCCTTTGACGGCTTCGTCGCTGCCGGTCCTGGTCGCGGCAACACGCGACTGACGGGTGACAGCCATTGTGTACGACAGCGTCGGCAGCACGATCGTCGATCCGATGATGATCATCACCAGGGCCAGGATCAGCGCTGTGCCGCGGTCGCGCCCCTCATGGTCGGGATCCGACGGCGGTTGGGGTTCGGTCAGATCATTGGTCGTCATCACGGTGTCCACTGGACGAACTGGGTGCACGAGACCGCCTCATTGGCGGCGACGTTCACAGTGATGCTCTGCCACGGTCCACCGGGAATCGGTGTCGTCGTGAACGACCGCGGCTGACCCTTTGCCGTGCACGACCAGCTCACCGGCGTGTAGTGGCTGAGGTCGCTACCCGTCTGCAACGTGATCGTCGGGTTCACCGACGACGTCGTCTGGAAGTCGAACGTGCCGCCTCGGAAGTACGAGGTCGTGGTGACGACCTTCTGGTCGATGGAGTTCTGGTACGTGAACGGGTCGACCGCCGACTGACCCGTCGACTGCAGTCGCGTCTGAATGGTCAAGGTGCCGCCGCACTCGTTGAGGGCGATCGCTTGCATGGCGCTGTTCAGCAAGGCGTAGTTCGACATCGTGTAGAGGTTGGCTGTGGCCGCGTTGGTGACGTTGCCACTGCCATCAGTGATCGGTTCGACAGGCGCACCGACGGGCTGGATGAACCGGCCGAGGATGTCCTTGTTCAGGACGTTCACCGGTGCCATCGCCTCGTAGCCGGTGAACGGCTCGGAGTAGACCTTGTCGGCTTTCCAGCCATCACTCGAATCCGATGTGGTGTTGTTGGCCGTGTAGAGCGCCTCGGTCGTCGCCTCCCAGAACGAGTACGGGGACGTGTACGACACGGATGTGCGCCAACCGTCGCTCGAGTCACTCGTCAGGTTGCTCTCGTCGTAGTTGCTCTGCGTCACCGAGATCCACGAGGTGCTCGGCGACGTCTCCCGGGTTCGCCACCCGTCGGTCTCGGCAGGTACCGAGTTGCCCGAGTAGTAGCTGCTCGAGGTCGTCGTTTCCCAGCTGTTGTATGGCGAGCTGTACGCCTTGGCGATCTGCCAGCCGTCCGAGTTGTCGGACGTCGTGTTGCTGGCGTTGTACTCCGCCACAGTGACCGACGTCCATGACGTGCTGCTCGACGTCTGGCGTGTTCGCCAGCCGTCCGTCTCGGCTGGAACCGTGTTGTTCGAGGCATATGTCGTCTGCGTCGTCGCCTCCCACGTGGTCCACGGTGAGCTGTAGGTCTTGACGATCTGCCAGCCGTCGGAGTTGTCGGACGTCGTGTTGCTGGCGTTGTACGCAGTAGAGGAAACGGAGACCCAGGAGGTGCTGGCGGCCGTCTGTCGTGTTCGCCAGCCGTCGGTCTCGGCGGCCACGGTGTTGCTGCTGTCATAGGTCGCCTGTGTGGTCGACTCCCACGTGTCGAACGGTGAGGTGTAGACGTTCGTCGCCCGCCAGCCGTCGGTGGAGTCGGATGTGGTGTTGCTGCCGTTGTATTGAGCGGACGTGACGGTGGTCCAGCTGCCGCTCAGTGAGCCGTTGACGCGCGTTCGGAAGCCATCGGTCGACGCCGAGCTGGTGTTGGTCTTGTCGTACGTCGCTTGGGTGATCGCCGAGCCCGTGTACGGGTTCGTCGACGACCATGTCGGTCCGAGCGTGCCGGTGATCCTCACCCGCCAGTTGTCCGTCTCGTCGGGTGTGGAGTTGTTCTGGAAGTAGTTGGCGATCGTCGTCGACGACCAGGTGCCGCCCGACTTCCGTTCGTACGTCAGCCCCGTCGTGCTGTACTCGAAGACGATGTTGTTGTTGCGCTCGTAGTTGACGTGGTAGCCGCGTTCCCAGACGACGTTGTTGCCGCGCTGGTAGTCGTCGTGATAAGCGCGCTCCCAGATGACTTTGTTGCCGCGCTGGTAGTCGTCGTGATAGCCGCGTTCGAAGACCACGTTGTTGCCGCGCTCGGTCACGTTGTGGTAGCCGCGTTGCCAGTTGGCGAGGTGGTAGCCCTGCGTGTCGACCCACGGCGACGTGTCGGTGACGTCGCCGACGAACATGCCGACCAGGCTCTGCACGTCGGCGTCGTACTGGCGCATCAACCTGTTGGCCCGGTTCCAGCCGACCTGGTAGTACGTGCTGTTGGGGCCTGGCAGCGGGGCGTCGGTCGGGTCCATGGTCGGCGTCGGTGTCGCCGACTGGAGGCGGCTGTTGGTGGGCATGCCGTCGGTGAAGAAGATGACGGTCTTCGGCAGGATCGGTTGGACCGAGTCGTCGGACTTTTGGAGGAGGGAATGGAAGCCGTCCTCCCAGTTGGTGTTGCCGCCCGACTGCAACCCGCCGGCCGTGTTCGGGTAGCCGACCAACGCCTTGAGTGCTGACACTTGTGCGGGATCGAGCATGTCGTAGTACATCTGCGCGTCGCCAGACGCCCCGAGTGTGGAGGCTGACGTGCTGAACTTGACGACTTCCAGCTTGACCGGCGTGCCTTCGAACGCCTCGATGAACTTGTAGACGCTGCCGCGCACCGTCGACCAGTTCGGCGTTCCGGAGATGTTGGACCCCATGTTCGTTGCTCCGATCGAGCCCGACACGTCGACGACCAGAGCGAAGTTGCCACCGCAGCGCGACCGGGCGGCGATGAACGGCGGCACGCCCGATGGGTCGGACGTCGCCAGGTTCTGCTTGCGCTCGGTGCCACCGGCGCTGAGGCTGATCTGGTTCGTGCCGCCACCGGCACCGGCAAAGTCGCCGCCACCGTTGATCGTCACGACGATCCTCTGACCGTTCTTGTTCTTCAGCGTCGGGTCCGGTGGGATCGTCTCGTCGGGTGCGCCCGTCGAGGCTGGGTCGAGGGCCTGGCTGACCTGGATGACCCACGACGGTGTGCTCACGCCGGGAACAAAGGCCTGTCCAGCCGGCGGGCCGTCGAGGTTGTGCAGCATCGTCCGGCTGCTGCAGCTTGCGGGCTGTGACCCGAAGGTACTGCACTCGACGCGCACCATCACCCACTCGTCGCCTGCCTGCATGTAGCGGTAGGAGACCTTGGTCGTGACCGTGACGGTGTTACCCGTAGCGGTATCGAGGGTCTGGACGGACCACGTCAGCATCAGCGCGTTGGAACCACCGGTGTTGGCCTCGGGTGGGCACGGTGCGTCGCACGGCATCGCTGCCGGATCGGTGCTGACTGCGTCAGCCGACGCAAGGTCGGATGGCATCCAGAAACCGACGTTCTGTTCCGAACGAGCGTTGTTGACGCGCCCGGTCGTGTTGTCGCTCTGCTTCAGCACCACCGTGACCGAGAAGGCCAACGCGGTGCACAACATGGCCGTCAAAAGAACGCTGATCAGCACTTCGACGAGGCTCATGCCCGAGTCGCGTGTTCCGCTCCGCTTAGACATCACTCTTCACCACCTGCATGCTTCTGGAGATGTTGGCTTCGGGACTCGTCATCGTGATCGTGACCCGCTGGACTGGGTTCTGAGCCGGCAGCGCTCCTGGGCAGACGCCCGGGACCGTCGGGTCGTAGGAGTGCCATGTGCCGGCCACTGCCGCGGTCGGACCGGGTTCGTACCACTCGTACGTCGCCGATGCCTGCGTTGGTGGCCAGCCCTTGGTCTGTGCTGCTGCTTGCACGTAGACGAGGTATCCCTCGCACTTGACGTTGGCGCGATTGACTCGGTCTGCGGCGTTCTGGAGCACTGTCTGCAGCTCGGCAACCCGGCGTGATGTCGAAGAGGCCTTGACGCCCGTGATCGCGGCGTTCATCACCGGGATCAACACCATGCCCATGAGGACGATGGTCATGATGATCTCGACCAATGAGAACCCCTCGTCGCGCAGTGACGCATCGGCTTTCGCCGCCTGCCGTCGCCTCACAACTCGAAAGTTCATGCCCGCCACCTGCCGCGTCTCGTGGGCACGGACAGTCCATGCCTCACAGAGCTATCGGAGGGGTATACGACGAAGTTGAGCGAAAAACCATAAAGGGCAAGTCAAGTCATTCATAAGATTTGACGAGTCGATGTACCGTGAGCAGGTGCGATAGGTCGCTCGACCTAGGCCCTCCGTGTTGAGCGACGCTCCGCGGGGTACACCGAGCGCTGATGAGCACCGACGTTTCGCCGAGCCGACCACTCGTCCTCGTGACCAACGACGACGGCATCGAGTCGATCGGCATTCGCTCATTGGCGGTCGCCTTGGAGAGCGGGGGCTACGACGTCGTGGTCGCCGCGCCGGCCGACAACATGAGCGGTGCCGCGGCAGCGATCGGACCGCTCGACCCGCGTGTGCCGGTGCGTCGCGCCGAGGTACCCGGCGTCTCCGGCGCTTCGTTCGCGATCGCTGCCCCGCCGGCGATGATCGTCATCGCTGCCTTCAACGGTGCGTTCGGACCGAAGCCGATGGCCGTCGCTTCCGGGGTCAACGCAGGTGTCAACCTCGGTCGGGCGATCCTGCACTCCGGCACCGTCGGGGCTGCGCTGACTGGACACAACCTCGGTCTGCGCGCCGTCGCCGTCAGCACCCAACCTGGTGGCGACTTCGATATCGCGGCCAGCTGGGGCGTCAAGGTGCTGCACGAGATCTTCGCCTCGGGGTCGGCGCGATTGGCGAACGTCAACGTCCCGCGCGCGGTCGACGCCTCGACGCGATGCATCGAGACCAGGCTGGCCAGCTACGGAGCTGTGACCGCGGCGATGGCCGACGACATCCTCGACTTCCGGTTGACCATCGAGCCTGAGGCGTTCGAGGAAGAGGGAACTGACGCTGTCGCCGTCCGCGACGGCCTGGTCTCGGTCAGCTGGCTGACCGGTCTCGCCATCGAGGCTCCCTCTCCCCCGGTTGCGGAGCCGACGGTCGAGTTGGTCACGGTGCGATCGGAGTGACTTCGACGAGCGGCTGCAATCGCCAGATCGCCTCCGCATGACCGGAGGCGAGACCGTGGCGGCTCACGTTCAGAGCGGCCGCCGCGGAGGCGAGGCGTACCGCCTCCAGGGCGCCGAGCCCGTGGCTGGTGGAGTAGGCCAGTGCCGCGGTCATCGAGTCACCCGCGCCGCGATGGTCCACCACGTTCATCGAAGGGGTGTCGACTTTCAACCACTCGCTGCCGATCGCGGCCAGCGCCCCCCGCTCGCCGCATGACACGACGACATCGCTGGCGCCGGACTTGCGCAGCGACTCGATGCCGGTGAGCAGATCGTCAGTGGAGTCGCTGGCCGCCCAACCGTCGTCGACCATCTCGGCGTCGCTGACCTTCAGCAGGGTGATGCCGCCCGCCAACGCCGAGCGAAGTTCGGCGCCGGCCAGGTCGGCGATCACGATCGTTCCGCTCGACTGGAGGTTGGCGCAGACGCGCTGGAAGACCGAGGCGTCGATGTTGCCGTCGAGGTTGCTACCGCAGACGACCACGACGGCGCTTCCCAATCCGCACGCCAAGGTCAATGAGACGAGGTCGTCCTCCATGTGCCGATCGAGTGCCCCGGAGGGAAACTGCGCCACGACTTCTCGTTCACCGGAACGGCGGTCGTGTACGTAGCTGCCGTTCGGTAGCGAACAGCTCAGCAAGCCGTCAGTGGGAAGATCACCGAGCAGCGCTCGCAGCGCCACGCCGGTCTCGCCCCCGATCGGCGTGCAGAGCACCGGCGTGTCACCGAGGACTGTCAACATTCGCGCCACCCAGAAGCCTTGGCCTGCGGGATGGACGTGCATCTCGTCCCCGCCGACTCCGGCCTCGAACGTCACGCTGAGGTGTGTGCTGGGGGCGAACACGGCGATGCGCGCCGAAGGCTGAGGTTGCATGACCGGCTCGTACCCGGGTTCGCGGCGACGTAACCGGATTGGTGGACGCCGAGGTTTGAGGCCGCGCCCTCCCGGGACATCAACGCACGGCGGATGAGGCGCGCGACGTCACTGGTCTGTGGCATCTCGCGACAAGGCGGGCGTTTCCCACACGAGTTCGCCGGCGACGACGCACATGACCCCGAACGACGCGTCGGCACGACCCGCTCCGTCCAGTGTGTACCGACCGAAGGCGCCGACCCGTTGCCGCGCAGTCCGTGCCACAGCGGCCACTGCAGCACGGTCGGCGCCTGCTCGGGTGACCGCGTCGATGATGAGGGTCATGGCCTCGAAGCCATAGGCGCCGACACCGGCCCGCCGTGACGTGAAGAAGCGAGTTCGCTCGGCAGCGCCGTCGCTGAGGCCGGCGGCGAGCCACGGCTGGGCAACTCCTTCCGTGCCGAGCAGCCACAGCGCCGGGTCCATGGTGTGCAGCCCGTTCCAGAGGTCGAACGCGCCAGAGCCGGCGACCCCGACGTAGCAGACGGCGCGAGCATCAGCGATGTCGTCCTGGGGACGTTCGTCGTGGTCCCACACGCGTCGCATCCGCGTGCGCACGCCTGCCTCGGCGGTGATGGCCGCCCATTCGGCCGCGTCATGCTCGGCGGTTCCGGTCCCGTAGTCGTGGACGATCAAGAGATCGGTGACAGCGTGCGTCGTCAACCAGCGGGCGAGGGTCGCTCCCCCTGCGGCGTTTGCAGGGACGAGCTGCACCAGCGTCTCGCCGGCTGGCAGGTGCTCGTTGGCGAGCGGAGCAACCTGCAGGAGCCCAGCTCCGGCGAGGATCGGCGCCGAGATCGCCACCTGTGCCGAGTAGTAGTCGCCGAGGTAGGCAACGGCGTGCTTGTCGGAGGAGGCCCGCTCGGCGAGGGCCGCCGTGTGGTGTCGCCACGCGTGCCCACCAGTGTCGACCACGACGAGCTCGAGCCGGGCGCCGGTGTTCGACTCGTTTGCCAGCTCGACGTGGTGGATCAGCTCACGGGTCGTCTTGACGTTGTCATCGTTGATGCAGACGCTGACGTACACGCGCACCGTGGTCACGGCGCCACCGTAGACCTGAACGTGTCAGAAGGTGACTGAACTTGTCAGAAGGTGGAGGTGCGCTCGCTTTCCACCATCGTGCGGCCGTCGTCGGACACGTGTCGCTCTCGCGTGCTGTGGAAGCCCAAGAACGTGCCGCGCATCAACGATGCGACGAGCCCGATCGCACCCACGATGAGCAGGATGATCCCGATCGTGTGCAGGTCGAAGCCGGTCGAGTTGTCTTCTACCGCCCACGTCAGGATCGCTCCGGCAGCAATGAGCAGGATGCTTAACCCTCCCATGAAATACCTCCTAGTCGAGGCCCGAGCAGTTCCCGGCGCGGTAGGTGAATAAACGCTGATCTGCTCAAGCCGAGCCGCGAACGACCGAAAACCTGCAGGTGAACGCGAATGCGCGAGCGCTGAACTCGATGAGCCGGCGCGAAGGAGAGTTCTCGCTGCTCCTGAACGAGCAGTTCGACGTCTTGTGGCACAGCGAGACGTTGACCGCGATCCTCGGTTGGGATGACGTTCGCGGCCGCAGC
>DATBKA010000236.1:0-3399 GCA_036556105.1 Ilumatobacteraceae bacterium
CATGTTCGGCCACGCCGTCGGCGACGGGCTGCTCGTCGCCGTCGCGGCCTGGATGCGTGCCTCATTCCGTCCCACCGACATCTGCGCGCGCCTGGGCGGTGACGAGTTCGCCGTTCTGCTGCGCGATACCAACGTCGACCAGGCCCTCGCCGCAGCCGCGCGACTGCTCCACCAGATGGCCAAGCCGATGGACATGCCCCGTGGACAGATGGCGATCACTGCCAGCATCGGCATCGCCAGGGTCGGCGACGCCTCCGACGGACAGCAAGTGCTGCACGAGGCCGACCTCGCCATGTACGAAGCGAAGGCGACGGGTCGGAACCGCGCCTCGGTCTACGTGGCGTCGATGGGCGATCGCCGTGCGGCACGGCTGCAGCTGGAGTCGGAGCTCGTCGAGGGTCTGGCCAAGCAGCAGTTCGAGCTCTACTACCAACCGGTCGTCAACATGCAGACGAGAGCGATCATCGGTGCCGAGGCGCTGCTGCGGTGGAACCATCCGGTCCGCGGCGTCTTGGCTCCAGATCAGTTCCTCGATGCGTCGGAGGAGATCGGTGTCATGGTCGCACTCGGCGACTGGATCCTGCGCCGCGCTTGCGAACAAGCCGTGCAATGGCAGCCGTCCGACCCGGCCAAGGCCGTGTCGATGTCGATCAACGTGTCCGCATCGGAGATGCTGGCCCTGGACTTCGTCAGCCGTGTGGCCGACGTGCTGAACAGCACCGGTCTCCCAGGAACCCTTCTGATCCTGGAGATCACCGAGCGGCTGGTTGTCAGCGACGTCCAACTCGTGCGCGAACGGATCGGCGAGCTGCGCCGGCTCGGAGTCCGCGTCGCCATCGACGATTTCGGAACCGGGTACTCGTCGATCGCCTATCTCCGCGAGCTTCCGATCGACATCATCAAGATCGACAAGAGCTTCGTGCGCAACCTGGGCACCGACACGCAAACCGGAGCCCTCCTGAAGGCGATCGTTGCGGTTGCGGATGCCCTGCACCTGGCGATCGTCGCCGAGGGTGTGGAATCGGAGCTGCACGTCGATGTCCTGCGCGGCCTTGGCTGTGAAGTCGCCCAGGGCTATCACTTCGCCCGACCGGCAACCGACACGGTGATCACACAACTGTTGGCAGACGAGGCGTCGGCACGAATCAGCTGAGCCGGCGCGCGATGATCTTCACCGTGATGGAGATCCGCGAGGGCACGTTGCGTTCAACTGCGGCGTACATCACCTGGCCGATCGTCATGATCGCCTCGCTCGCCGCGGCGTGGTGGGGTTTCGCCAATCACATCGACACCGTCGTGTGGGCGTTCGTCGTGTCGACCGGAACGTTCCTGCTCATCCTGGGTCTCGAGCATGTGCTGCCGAACGTGCGCGGTTGGACGCTGTTCCGCGACCGGCAGTCGTTCAACGACATCGGCCACGGGATCCTCGTCGGTGGGCTGAGCCGGCCGATCGCGACCCCGGTTGCCGTCGCCGTGCTTGGGTTGGTCGTCGCCGTCGATGACGACGCCAGGGCACGCGGCCCGTGGCCGCACACATGGCCGATGCCCGCCCAGGTCGCCCTGGCACTGCTGCTGTGGAGCTTCACCAACTACTGGACGCATCGGTGGTTCCATCGCGTCGAGCGGTTGTGGTGGTTCCACGCTCTGCATCACGATCCGACGAGGATGCAGCTCCTCAAGGGGAACCGAATCCACATCGCCGAAGATCTGCTCCGCTATCTCGTCATGCTCGCGCCGCTGTTGATGTTGGGCGCGTCGGAGCGCGTCGTGTTGTGGATTGCGATGTGGAACAACGTCGAAGGCACATTGGCGCACTCCAACGTCGACATGCGCTTCCCGCCGGTGCTCCACTGGTTGCTCCCCACGCCACACAACCACCGTGTGCACCACGCCGCGGCCAGCGAGCTCCACGACGCGAACTTCGGTGGGATCACCCCGGTGTGGGATCAGATCTTCGGCACGTTCCGCCACCCGACGCGACATCCGGTGACGGAGTTCGGGCTCGGAGACGGCAGCACCGCCCCCGACGGCTTCATCGCCCAGTTGGCGCTGCCCTTCCGACGGCGACCGGAGCAACAGCTCACGCCCGCGCCGGGCTGACGGATTCAGCCGCGGCGGGCCTGGTCGCCGCGGTCGCCCTGACCCGAGCCGACGACGTGCTTGGCCTTCTTGCGCACATCCCGAGCAAGTGACTGCGAGACCTCGACACTGCTCTCGATGCGCCCCTTGTCGTCACGACGAACGAATCGCTTGTCGCCGGGGTGGGGCTCGATGAGCTCACGCTTCTTGGCGGGCATGCTGACCTCCCGTATCAAATGCTTCCCTTACGGCCTTCGTCAGTACCCACACGTGCGTTTCGCGAACCGCGTTCGGTCACGTCGAGCGTTCGAGCGCCACTCCGAGGCGCGGCAAGGTCACCGCGAAGATCGACCCGGGGATGACCGGAAGCCAGAACGCGAACAACCGATGGGCGATCACACCAGCGAGGGCGACGTCGAGCGGGATGCCGATCACATGAAGCAGGAATGTCGTCGCCGCGTCGACTCCACCCGTGGCGATGAACGGGATCGGTAGCGATTGGGCGAGGTAGCCGGTCGCGTAGACGAGGGCGAGTGGCGCCAACGCCGGCCGCACCCCGAACGCGTGGAGCGCGGCCCACAGGCTGGCGATGTCGCCGACCCAGTACAGCGCCGCCCAACCGAGCAGCACCTGGCCCCGGTCGTTGGTCGTCAGGCCACGAACCCACGCCGCGGCCGAGATGCCGGTGCCCAAGGCGCGGCGGAACCATCCTCCGTCGCCACCGACCCACCGGCTCATCCGCGACGGTGTGGTGAACCACCTCGCCAGCAGCAGCACGATCGGGAAGGCGATCAGCCAGGAGAGCTTCATCGCCAACGGCGTCGACGTGTCGAACAGGCTCAACGCTGCGGCCGAACAAGCGAGGAGGCCGAACATCAAGTACACGGCGGTCGCCAAGCCGATCAACCGCACCGCGGCCTGTTCGCGCTGCATCCCGACCCTGCGCAATGCCCAGTAGACCAGGGCCAGACCCGCAACCCCGCCGAAGGCGAAGACCTGCGTGGCCGCGAAGCTCGCCAGCACCAACCGGATCGAGGTCGTGACCGGGACGCGGGCCCCGTCGCCGACCGCGATGGCGTTGCGCAGCGCACCCGAGTACCCGGCGAACACCGCTGTCTGTCCGGCGGCGCAAACCGCCAACCACCGATAGTCCGCGCCCGACACGGCGTCGCGCAGATGGGCGAACCCGGCGAGTCGTCCGATCCCCACGACCACCAGCACGCCAACGGCCAAGGCGGCGAACACGCCGGCGGCGAGGTGCCGGCCGCGCAGCCTGCTGGTGGACGCCTCGGAGTCAGCGGCGTTGCGGAGATCGGGCTC
>DATBKA010000237.1:0-6164 GCA_036556105.1 Ilumatobacteraceae bacterium
CCCGCGCCGCCGAGGTCAAGCTGATCGCTCGCCCGCCCGCCACCTCCAGAGGTGGCAACGTCATCCACTCGCGGCGGGATGGCGTGACGACGAGATCGACACTGCTGCCGTTTCCGCCGTTGTGGTGATCGCTGCCAGGACGCGTCGTCACCTCGGCTCGCTGCGAATCAGTGGCCGAGGTTTCGTGCGTAGGTGACTGGCGAGCGAACGGCCATTTCATCGGATGTCAGTGCCGTTGATCTCTCGATTGATGTCACCGATGGCGTTGATGAACGTCCGCCGCAAGGGATGCTCCATCGCCAGGATCGACTCCATCGGCCAATGGAAGTAGTAAGCGACGTACGCGACCTCTTCCACCAACTGCGCGGTCGCGTACGTCATGATCCCCCCGGCGCATCACCGCTGATGTCCACAGCGAACCCGTGTGCGCACTTGGGGCAGGTCACGTTGACGCGGGTGCCGCCGTCCTGGTTGATGCGGCGGTACAGGTCCTGGAGGAAGGCGAGGTCCGAGGCGAACAGGTTCTCGATGACGCGGCTGTCGACCTCGGGCAGCGATCCCAACGTCGTCACCGTTCTCGTCAACAGGAGCACCGAGAGGTAGGCCGGGTTCTCGCGGACGCGTGGGTCGGTCTGTGGCCAGATTTCGTCGCCGGCCGTGGCCAGCCGCATCACCCCGTCCCGATGCAGCTGGCCGCGACCGTCGACATAACCGCGCGGAAGCGTGAAGTTGAACTCGGTGCTCAGCGATGGGACCGCCGCGGCCGGCGACCCCATCGCTCGATCGAGCATCGGCGTGCTCATGCGGCCACCCGTTGCAGATGGTCACACACGATCGTGACCGTTTCGGTGAGCACTTCCGACGAACCGGCGCGCAGCGCACCGAGCTCGATCTTGCTCGGCCACGCGTTCTCGAGGTGATAGCGGGCCACCGGCTTGCCGGAAGCGTCGAACATCACCAGCGAGCAGCTCTTGCGGGCGGCACCCATCTCGCCGAAGCGGGCGGTCTCGTGCCACGTCCACATCTGCGGGTCCTGGGTCTGAGCACGCTTGAGCGTGATCGTCGCCAGCACGGGGTTCGACGGGATGTTCGTCTGGATCAAGCCCTTGTCGCCCGACTCGATGAACTCGACGGTCTTGATCTCGGTGCGGATGCCGGCCAACTCGGAGAACGAGGCGATCTCGTACCCGTCGACGGTGATCGAGAAGCGGGCGGCAGTGATTGGCGTGTTTTCGGCCATTGGTCAGTCCTGTTCCTTGGTCGTGGTCACTCTTCGAGTCCGGCGCCGCCGGAGAACTGGCTGATGCGGAAGACGACGAACTCCGCCGGCTTCACCGGGGCGATGCCGATCTCGACGGTCAAGATGCCGGCGTCACGGTTCTCGGGCGGGTTGTTCTCCTCGTCGCACTTGACGAAGAACGCTTCCGCAGGCGTGCGTCCGAACAGGGCGCCGTCTCTCCACACCCGGCGCAGGAACATCGTCACCGTGCGGCGAACCGAGTCCCAGAGCTTGGAGTCGTTCGGTTCGAACACGACCCAGTTCGTCCCGGCGAGGATCGACTCCTCGACGAAGTTGAACAGGCGGCGAACGTTGAGGTAGCGCCATTCCGGGTCGCTCGACAGCGTGCGTGCGCCCCAGACGCGGATGCCCTGGCCGGGGAACGAACGGACGCAGTTGACGGCGATCGGGTTGAGCTGATCGTGCTCGCCCTTGGTGATGTTCAGCTCCAGCGAGATCGCGCCGCGCACGACTTCGTTGGCGGGCGCCTTGTGCACGCCGCGGGTGTCGTCGTTGCGCGCCCACACGCCAGCCATGTGACCCGACGGCGGGATGAACACCGCCTTGCCCTTCGTGGGGTCCATCACCTTGAGGCGCGGCCAGTACAGCGTGGCGTACTTGCTGTCGTACCCGGCCTCGTTGACGCGCCAGTCCTTGATCTGCTGTGCGTTGAGGCCCGGAGGCGGGTCGAGGATGGCGACGCGGTCGGCCATCAGCTCGCAGTGGGCGATCATCGCCAACTGCACTGCCTTGAACCCCTCCATGTCGAGCATCCCTCGCTCGAGCGCCGCGGTGAGGTCGGGCACGCAGAGCATCGTCACTTCATCGATCGCTTCGAGCCCGCCGAAGCCGGTTCGGTCGGACGAATCGCCGACGTAGTCGGCAGGGGAGACGCTGACCGAATCGGGCAGCCCACCACCACCGGACAGCGAGATGCGGGCACCCTTGTGCAGCTCCATGCTGCCGGCGCCGCGCACTTCCTCGACGGTGATCAACTTCGACTCGGCCTTGACGCGAGTGGCGACGTTGTTCGGGCCCTTGCGCAGTGTGACATTGTCGATCACCTCTTCGACGTGATCGCCGCGCTTGATGACCAACTTGAACTGGTCGTTCGACTCGCCGGGCTCTGATGCGTCGTGCGTCTCGACGGTGATCGAATCACCGGCGGGGCCGCCCTCGAGTGCCTTGACGACGAGACCGGCCTTGCCCTCACCGGCTGGGAGCTCACCTTGGGCAACCGGCGCCGCGGCAGTGCCATCGCCGTCGTCACCGCCGATGCGCACGACATACGCCGCACCACCGCCGTTGAGGAAGTACCCGTAGACCGAGTGGGCCAGGTACGAGCCGTCGACGAAGTCGCCGAAGGTCTGGGTGAACTGCGTCCAGTTGGTGACGAGTGTCGGCTGGTTGGCGGGGCCGCGCTCGGCAAATCCGACGAAGGCGGCGACCGCTGTGCCGACTCCTTCAATCGGCTTCGAACCAGACGACACCTCCTCCATGTAGACGCCGGGCGACAAATAGGTCGGCATGAGTGGTACTCCTTCGTCGGGCGATGTGGTACGTGCACCTCGGGCGGTCAGCCCGGGCTTGCTTGCATGATGAAGGTTCGGGCGTGACAGGTGATAGGTGCGCTCGCCCCTCGGGTGGGGCAATGCGACGTGCACGAATGGGCAGGTCTGGGTGTCCCTTGGCGTCTTGGCGCGACACGACGGTCGGCCGACACTGGGCCGGTGATCGCTGACGCCGACCGGTCGCTGGCCAACTTCCTCGGAAACACGCTCGACAAGGGCACGACCGTGACGTTCGAGACGCCGAGCGAGGAGTGGGAGAAGTCCGTGAAGCGTCCGGCCATCGCCTGCTTCTTGCATCGCGTCGTCGAGGACATCGATCGCCGCGACGGTGACTGGCGCGACGAGCGCGGGCCCGACGGTCGCGTCGGCGCCCGCCAACCGCCGGTGCGCCACTATCAGCTGCACTACCAGGTGAGCGCGTGGGGCAAATCGATCGAAGACGAGCACCGGCTGTTGGGACGAGTGATGGAAGCGTGCCTGGCCGGTGAGGTGATCGCGCCGCAGCATCTCGCCGGTGCGCTCGAGGGTGAAGTGCAACCCGTGCTGCTTCGTCTCGGGGTGCCGATGGCCGATCCCGGGCCGCAATCCCACGACGTCTGGTCGTCGCTCGGCATGCCGATCCGCGCCTCGCTGGATCTCACGTTGGTCGCGCCACTGCGACCGACGCTGAACACCGACATCGCTCCACCAGCAGAAGAGCTGACGCTCGACATGGAGTGGATCGCCAGCCGCAGTCGTGCTCGCGCCGCTGCGGCCGCGCCGCTCGTGGACAAGCGATGGACCGCATTCCGCATCCGCGAAAAAGCGTCTGACGAATAGTTTCGACCTCGTTCGCTCGCTTCGCTCGCTCCACTCGGTCGATAGGAATTTGGAGCGGCCTGCGGCCGCGCTCAGCTGCTGTCGGGCTCACGGGGACCGTGTCGCCCGACGGTACGAGGGGGATCGCGGAGCGCCCCCTCGTGCTCCCCCACTCGCGGAGTGGGGTCAGCGAGTGAGAGAGGTCGAGAGCTAGACGATGCCGGCTTTGACGGCGTAGGCGACGGCGTGGGAGCGGTTGCGCAGGTTGAGGCGCGTCGTCACGTCGTGAATCACGTTCTTGATCGTCCGCTCGGAGTAGGCAAGCACGTTGGCGATCTCGTTCGTGCCGAGGCCGTCGGCGAGCAGCTTCAAGACCTCGCGCTCACGCCCGCTGAGCCCGTCGGGCCCGATGCCGCGCGGTGTCAGCACGTCTTGCTGCAGCCTGCTGACCTGGTTCAACAGCCTCCCGACGAGGTCAGGAGCGAGGGTGCCGTCACCATTGGCGGCGGCGACGACAGCGCGGGCGAGCACCTCGGGGCTGGCCTCACGCCGGCGCAGCACACCGGAGACTCCGGCCTCGACGGCGATCATCAACCCGTTGTCGTCGAGTTGGGTAGCGACGAGTACGACTCGCGGGCATCCGCCGCGCTGAATGCCACGGACGACGCGCACGGCAGCTTCGTCGATCTCGTCGGTGACGACGACGGCGACGACAGCGTCATCGATGCAACCACGCTCGACGACGTACGCCTCGGGCCGGCCGCGCAGCTGAGCGGCGACGCCGGCTTCGGAGATCGGGTCTTCACCGTGGACGTAGACGGCTAGACGATCGGACATGTGTGCTTGACCCTCCGTTGATGGCTGCCTCGGTGACCGGGACAGCTCGGTTGATTGACCCCGTGTGTTGAGGCGGTGGCGACCGTCCCAGATACGAACGGATCATGCGCTCGACGCCTCAACGAGCAATCAACAGCGACTCAACGGGCAATTGTTCTGCCCGACCGCTGCTGTTCGGGGATCTGCGTCGTGGCTACCATCGATCGCCATGGGTTCGAGCGCGTCTCTCGATCGACCCGAGCTGGCTGTCGAACCCGGGCAAGAGGTGTCGGCGCAGTTGCGGGTTCGTAACAGCGGTTCAGTCGTCGATCAGTTCAGCTTCGAAGGTCTCGGCGCGGCTGCGGCGTGGATCGAGGCCGAGCCAGAGGTGCTGTCGCTCTTTCCGGGTGCGGAAGGAACCGTCACGGTCTACTTCCGCCCGCCGCGCTCGCCGAACGTTGCCCCGGGCCCGACTCCGTTCGGTGTCAAGGTTGTGTCAAGCGAAGACCCGATGGGCTCGACCGTCGAAGAGGGGGTCATCACCGTCGGTCGCTTCGCCGATCGATCGGTCGAGCTCTATCCGTTGACGGCGCGGGGTCGTCGGCGTGGGCGGTTCGAGCTGGCCGTCGACAACCGTGGCAACGCGCCGATCGAGATCGAGGTCGCCGGCTCCGACCCGGAGAACGCCTGCCGCTACGAGTTCTCGTCGCCCGTGTTCGTCGTCGAGCCCGGCACGGCGCAGTTCACCAAGTTCGACGTCGTACCTCACGATCGATTCTGGAAGGGCCCACCGAAGACGCACCAGTTCCAGGTGCTCGTCACGGAGCGGGCGCGCCAGTCCGAGCTGCCTGCTCCTGCAGCAATGCTCGCCGGCCCGCCAGGGGCGCCGCCTCCGCCGCCGACCCCAGTGGCCGGCACGCCAGCCGTTGCCCCAGCGGTGAAACCGGAAACGGTCACCGGCACCCTGCTGCAAGAGGCAATGCTTCCGCCGTGGCTGCTCAAGGCTGTGATCGCGTTGATCGCACTGATCTTGCTGCTGTGGATCCTGTGGATCACGCTGTTCAAGCCGACGGTCGAGTCGGCGGCGAAGGACGCGGTCGAAGCTCCGCTGGCTTCGCTGACCGACAAGGTCGAAGCGTTGACGCCGGAGACGACGCCGGGAGCCGGCGGGGGCGGCGGGACGACCACCACGTTGCCCGCCGGTGGCGGCGGAGGCGGTGCCACGACCACGACCCTGGCCGGTGGCGGAGGTGGCGGCGACACGACGACGACCGCCGCGGCGACCACCACGACGACGCCGACCGACGGCTTTGCCACGGCGTTCGGCAACCCTGCCGACTTCAACCTGGGCATCGGCACGCTCGTGCCCGGAGGCGCGACGCAGGACTTCACCAACCCGTTCTCGTCCACGTTCGCTGTCACCGACATCGTCCTGCAGAACCCGAACGGCGACGAAGGTTTCGTGCAGATCAAGCGTGACGGCGCGGTCCTGATGCAGTCGGCATTGGAGAACTTCCGTGATCTCGACCTGCCTCGCGTGGCGCCGTTGATGTTCAACCCCGGGCAGAGCTTGACGATGACAGTCATATGCACCACACCGGGCCGCGGCGGCGCAGGATGCGCGATCACAGGTTCGTTCGGCGGCTTCCAGAAGTGACGAGTCGTTCGGCGCCGGGCGGGCGCGCCGGACGCATCGCGCT
>DATBKA010000238.1:0-4108 GCA_036556105.1 Ilumatobacteraceae bacterium
CACCTTCGGAGTCGAGTGCCCCGGTCGGCTCGTCGGCCAGCAAGAGGGTCGGCTCGTTGGCGAGGGCGCGGGCGATCGCCAGACGTTGGCGCTGGCCACCCGACAGTGCGGCCGGTGACTGCTTGGCCTTGTCGCCGATCCCGAGCAGATCGAGCAAGTCGCGCGCCCGCGTCTCGGCGATCTTGCGCTTGCGCCCGGCGATCAGGGCCGGCATCAGCACGTTCTCCAGCGCGGTCATTCCCTCGAGCAGGTTGAAGAACTGGAAGACGATGCCGATGTGCTGGCGGCGCATGATGGCCAGTTCGCTCTCGGTCTTGCCGACCAGAGGTTGACCGGCGACGGCAACCTCGCCCTCGTCGGGTACGTCGAGGCCGGCGACGATGTTGAGCAACGTCGACTTCCCGCAACCGGATGGCCCCATCACCGCGACGAACTCGCCGCGGCCGATCTCGAGGTCGGCGCCGCGCAAGGCGCGCACCGGTGCCGTCTCCTGCTCGAACGTTCGGAACACCTGGCTCACTTCGACGACGACGTCCCGATCGGTCACCGGCGCGTTGATCACCGACTCGCTGATGGTCATGAGGTTGCCTCCTGGCTAGCGACCGCGACGGCCGCGTTGTTCATCGACGCGATGCGGCGTGGCCGCACCGGGTTCGATCGTCCCTTGACGAGATGGCTGCCGAGGTCTTCGGCCTCGGGCTTGTCGGTGAGTTGCTCCCACGTCGCGTCGCTGACGACGATCTCGCCGTCGGCGGCGAACTGCTGCAAGCGCTGGCAGAGGTTGACGGCGTCGCCGACCACCGTGTACTCCAACCGCTCCGCCGAGCCGAGCAGGGCGGCGGCGACGTCTCCGGTCGAAATACCGATCCCGAGCGGGAACGGTTCGAGGCCTTCGCCGATCCATCGCGCGTTGACCGCGGCTTGCGCCGCGTGCATCGCTCGCGCCGCGACGAGGGCGCGGTCGGCGTGGTCCTGCGACGGCTCGGGAGCACCGAACACGGCCATCACCGCGTCACCCACGTACTGCATCACCGTTCCACCAGCAGAAAGGATCGCATTGTTCATCTCGGCGCGGTGCACATTGAGCTGCTGAGCCAGATTCGACGGGTCGGTGTGCTCGCTGATCGTCGAGTAGCCGCGGATGTCGCTCATCAGCACGGTGACCGTGAGCTGCTCCGTGTCGCCGGCGTGGGCGCCGCGGGCACGGACTCGTTCGGCGATGCCGGTGGGCAGCAATCTCGACAGCGACTCTCCCTGCTCCTCCCGGGAGACGATCGCGGTGTGGATCCTCCGCAACCGGTCGAGGGCGCCGGCTGTGCCGGTCGAGACACCCTCGGCCAAGCGGAGGAACAAGCCCTCGATGCGCGCCTCGACGGCCGCGGGTGTGGACTTGCTGGCGACAGCGATCGCTTTGATCGGCTTGCCTTCGGCGACCATCTCCAGCAGCGCATCGTCTTCGGTGTCGAGACCGCCGGTGCGCCGCACAGGATTGATGAGCGCGCTGACCACTGCCGGGTCGAGCATCGAGCCGCCAGAGGCGACCTCGCGAATCGCCCGGGCCAACTGATCGCCCTCGGCGATGCGATCCTTGAGCAGGTAGGCGTAGCCGGCGGCGCCTTCAGAGAGCAGCGAGATGGCGTAGTCCGGATCGTCGTACTGACTGAGGATGACGATGCCGGTGCCGGGATGACGCTTGCGGATCAGCTTGCACGCCTCGATCCCCTCGCGGTGGAAGTTCGGTGGCATGCGGATGTCGCTGACGACGACGTTCGGCGCAGCCCGTTCGGCACCTTCGACCAGACCGTCGTGGTCATCGGCCTCGCCGACGATCTCGAGGTCGTCCTGCCGGGAGAGCATGGCCTTGACGCCCTCACGGATGAAGACGCTGTCGTCGGCGACGAACACGGTGATGGCTCCCATGGAGAGATTCAACACCAGATCGCAGCGATGGGGCGAGGGCGCGAGCCTGTGTCGGCGGGGTGGTGCCAGCCACACCGGGCAGACGCCGGTCAGTGCCCTGGTAGTTCGGGTTGGCGCGGCGCAGGATCTGTGCAGGAACGCAGTGCAGGTCAAGGAGGACAGCATGAGAATCGAACGCAGCATCAGCACGGTGTCGTGGATCCCATCCGATCTCTTGGAGGGGATGGGCAAGATCGCCACGAAGATGAAGATGGCTCATCACGATCCGCCACCTCCCGACACGTTGGGGCCCGACTCGTCGGCAACGATCGAAGAACTGCGCAGCAACGACCGCCTCCGCTTCGCCAACGAGTTGCGCGCCTTCATCGAGGTCGACGACTCTGGTCGCATCACCGACTGCGGCTACACGGGCGGAGGGCTGATCGGCGCGACGACTGTCGGGCTCGGTGTCGGCTCGATCACGATCCCTGCCGTCAAGCTCCCCGATCTGCAGAGCGAGCCCAAGGTGACCGACGGCTCGGTCACGTTCACGCAAGTCGTCGGCGGTCGCACCGGCGCCCCCATGCCGCGTGCGGTCAAGCATCCGCCGTTCGTGCAGATCCTCGCGCCACTCGTGTGGACGACGCTGGAGTTGACGATCAACGCCGACGGCACCCACCATGGGGCGATGGTCGGGGCCTCGGGCTTTCCCCGGCACTGGGTGTTCGACGACAGCGGCGCTCTGGTCGCCAAGAGCAGTGTGGCCGAGTACAAGAAGTGGATGGCCGAGTCGTTCGGTCGGCGCACGCCGTGGGGCGACGAGGATTCGCCGGCGCTGATCAGCCAGGTCGAGTCGCTGCTCGAACGGGAGTTGCAGGAATCGATCATGAGAGGTGATAAGAAGCCGGGGATCCGCCGGGTGAAGGAGGGCCACGTGCTCGTCGAACAGGGTTCGTCAAGCGACGATGTCTTCCTGTTGTTGAACGGCGTGCTCGTCGTCGAGGTCGACGGTGAGCCACTGGCCGAGCTCGGCCCTGGTGCGGTGTTCGGCGAGCGCGCCGCACTCGAGGGCGGGACGCGCACGGCGACCGTGCGCGCTGTCACCGAGTGCAAGGTCGCTGTCGCCGCGTCCGATCAGATCGACGCCGAGAAGTTGGTTGCGTTGGCCTCAGGACATCGCCGCGAGGAAGCGCGGAGCTAGTGCGGGTCCACCTCTGCGGGGTTCGCGGCTCGACGCCTGCCGTCGGTGCCGAGTTCACCGGAGTGGGTGGCAACACCTCGTGCATCGCCATCGCCCACGACGACGAGGCCGCGCCGCGTCTCGTCCTCGACGCCGGCACCGGTCTGCGTGCCGTGTCGACACTGCTCGCCGGCAACCCGTTTCGCGGCACGATCATGCTCGGCCACCTTCATTGGGATCACACGCAAGGCTTGCCGTTCTTCCGTGCCGCTGACCGTCCTGACGCCGTCACGCGGGTGCTCGTGCCGGCGCAGGGCGCGCCGGCAGTCGAGTTGTTGCAGACGTTCATGGCCCCGCCGGCGTTCCCCATCCTTCCCCCGGAGCTGCGCGGTTCGTGGACGTTCGACGCGATCGACGAGGGCCTCCACGAGATCGAGAACTTCGTCGTGCTCGCCCGGGAGATCCCGCACAAGGGCGGGCGGACGATGGGTTACCGAGTCAGCGACAGTCGCAGCAGCGTCGCCTATCTCTCCGACCACGGCCCGGCGCGTGTGCTCGGCGCGGGACCGGACGGGTTCGGCCCGTACCACGAGGCGGCGATGGAGCTCTGCCGCGGCGTCGACTTGCTGATCCACGACGCGCAATACACGGCGAGCGAGCATCCGTACCGGATCGACTTCGGCCATTCCGCGGCCGACTACGCGGTCGAGCTCGGCAGGCGATGCGGTGTCGGGCGAGTGTTGCTGTTCCACCACGACCCTGACCGCACCGACGCCGAAGTTGCCGCGATCGAACGGGCGATGCGTCGCGGCGAAGACGTTTCCGTCGACGCGGCGCGAGAAGGCGTCACCATCAACCTCGGCGACACATCCGAGTGTTTCGAGGCGGACAGGGTGCCTTGAAACACTCGGAGGCGTTCGATGCGATCGTCGTCGGTGCCGGACCGAACGGGTTGGCGGCGGCCGTTCGCCTCGCCGAGAACGGGCGCTCGGTGCTGGTGCTCGAAGCAGGAGATCGGCCCGGTGGCGG
>DATBKA010000239.1:0-1794 GCA_036556105.1 Ilumatobacteraceae bacterium
GGGAGGTCTGGCAGGAACTGCTCGCGCGCAGCATCCTCATCCGCGATTGCTCCGGCTGGCCGCGCCTCACCAACTGCTTGCGCGTCACGGTCGGCAGGCGCGAGGAGAACGACGAGTTCCTGTCCGCGATCGAGGAGATCGTCCGATGAGCCGCGCGGCAGCGCTCGCCAGAGCCACGAAGGAGACCAAGATCGAGGTCAGCATCGAGCTCGACGGGTCGGGGGACACCAGCGTGTCGACGGGCATCCCGTTCTACGACCACATGCTCGATCAGCTCGGCAAGCACGGTGGCTTCGATCTGCAGATCACGGCCGAAGGCGACCTGCACATCGACACGCATCACACCGTCGAAGACGTCGCCATCAGCCTCGGTCAGGCGTTCGCCGAGGCCTTGGGCGACAAGACCGGCATCCGCCGCTTTGCCAGCGGGCTGTTCCCGCTCGACGAAGCACTCGTCGAGGTCGCCGTCGACCTGTCCGGCCGACCCTTCGTGGTGTGGGAGGTCGAGCTTCCCGAGAGCTTGCCGCTCGGCAACCCTGCCTTCGATCCACAGCTCGCCGAGCACGCCGTCGCCTCGTTCGCCACGGCCGCCAACATCACGTTGCACGTCACGCTGCGCCGCGGTCGCAACGTGCACCACATCATCGAAGCGGTCTTCAAGGGTCTGGCCCGGTGCCTGCGCGACGCGGTGCGCGTCGAGGGCGGGCAGGTGCCGTCGACCAAGGGTGTGCTGTAGTGGCCGACGCGCCGCTGATCGCCGTGCTCGACTACGGCATCGGCAACCTGCGCTCCGCGCAGAAGGCGCTGCAGCGAGTCGGAGCCGATGCCAGGTTGACGGTCGATCACGGCCTGATCGCCGACGCCGATGCGGTCGTGCTGCCGGGGGTTGGTGCGTTCGGCGCCTGCATGAACGCGTTGCGCGAGGCCGATCTCGAGGAGCCGGTCGAGCAGGCCGTCGACTCCGGTCGTCCGTTCCTCGGCATCTGCGTGGGCATGCAGATGCTCTTCGACTCGAGTGCCGAAGACGAGCACGCCGTTGGTCTTGGCGTGATCTCCGGCACCATCCAATGGATCACGTCCGAGCTGCCGCGACCGCAGATGCAATGGAACCTGTTGGACCTGACGTTGGCGGACGACCCGATGTTCGACGGTCTCCAATCGGACCCCTGGGTGTACTTCGTGCATTCGCTGCACGCCGTCCCCGACGACCCATCGGTCATCGCCGCGACGTGCACGTACGGTGGAGTCGTCAACGCCGCGTTCAGGCAGGGCAACGTGTTCGCCACGCAGTTCCACCCGGAGAAGTCCGGACGGTGGGGGCTGGCGTTGCTCGGGAACTTCGTGCGGCTCGTGGCCAAGGCGACGGCGAGTTGATGGTCGACTTGTTCCCGGCGATCGACCTGCGCGACGGCAAGGTGGTGCGGCTCGCCAAGGGCGACTACGACGAGCAGACCACCTACTCCGACAATCCGATCGCGGTTGCCCGCTCCTTCGTCGAGGAAGGCGCGGTGTGGATCCACGTCGTCGACCTCGACGCGGCGCGTTCGGGGTCACCGGTGAACCGTCCGGTCGTCGCGGCGATCGCGGCCGCGGTCGCCGGTCGCGCTCGAGTGCAGACCGGCGGAGGGGTGCGCAGCCTCGATGACGCCCGCCAACTCGCCGCGGCCGGCGTGGCGCGCGTGGTGATGGGGTCAGCCGCGGTGCGGCAGCCCGAGCTGGTCGAAGAGGCAACGGCGTTGATCGACGTCGCCGTCGGCCTCGATCATCGCCGTGGCGAGGTCGCAGTGGACGGCT
>DATBKA010000240.1:0-4512 GCA_036556105.1 Ilumatobacteraceae bacterium
TGGTGCACACGACGCTGATGCCGGGTGCATCCGCTCACCTGGCCGAGGCGCTCGAAGTGAGCGGGCGACGCGATCCTGCGCCGCTCAACCCTGACTGACACGTCGCCCGCTGGGTCAGCTCACGCCGGCGACTCGCCGTGCAACGTCGCCGTCACCACGACCATGCCTGTACTCGGCAGCTCGACCTCGACGTCCGTGGAGAGGTCGTCGACGATCATCAGGCCGCGACCGCCTTCCGACATCAGCGACGGCGGTCCCCAGTGCTCACGTGGCGGTGGCCGTTCGTAGCGGGTCCTGCTGACGACCGAGAGAACGACCTCGCCGTCGCTGGACAGCGAACCATGGACGTTGTACTCGCTGCCCGGAGAGGCCTGCAGCGCGTTCGTCGCCAGTTCGCTGAGCACGAGTGCCGCTCGACCCTGCAGTTCCGGCTCGATCCCGTTCTCGTCCAGCCACGTGGTCACGTCGTAGCGCACTCGCCGCAGCGTGGCACTCGACCCGCTGTACACCCGGTCGAGTCGGGCCGCGCAGCGAGGACGGCGGTGCCGGTTCATGATCCTCGTTGTCGCGGCGCCTGGAGAGAGCTGATAGGGAGCACGTTGTGGGCAGCAGCACACAGCGCGGCCTGGGCCCGGTTCTTGACGCCGAGCTTCGCGTACAGCCGCCGCACGTACGTCTTCACGGTGTCGATCGAGAGGAACAACTCGTTGCCGATCTCACCGTTGCTCTTGCCGAGAGCGATGAGCGCGAGCACTTCCTCCTCACGGGCAGACAAGCCGTTGTGGTTTCGTGACTGCCGGCCGCGGTGGAGGTTGCCGAGGCCGATCCGCTCGCCTTCGACCACCCGTTCGATCACGTCGACGAGCACGTCACCGGTCGCCGACTTGAGCACGACCCCGGAAACGCCGGCGCGATCGGCAAGGCTCAAGAATTCGGCCGCGGCATCCCACGTGTAGAGCACGACGTGCTTCACCCGACCCTGGTGCACCATCTCGCTGGCCCGCTCGATCGCCAACCGACGTCCGGCGAACGTGTCGAACAAGGCGACATCGGCCACGGACTGCGGTTCACAGCCGACGTCCATCTCCACGACCTGGACGCGATCGGCGAAGGGGGCGAGCATCGCCGCCAGGCCCTGGAGGATGATCTCGTAGTCGTTGACGAGCACCACCGTGATCGGCCCGCCGCCCGATTCACGATTGCCGGGACGCGCCGGCTCCGGCGAACGATCGGCGACGGGAGCGGCGCGGGCGAGATCTGATGGGTTCCGCACGTCAGAGCGGGTACCCGCAAGGCGCGACTGCCAAACAGCGGGCGACCCGTGCCGATTGGGTAGCGTTCTCCCTCGATGGCCAACACCCCGCCCGACGCCGCCGAGCGGTCTGACGCGACGCTCGGCTCCGCCGATCATTTCGAGGTGGTCGTGCCGCTGCGCACTCGATATGCCTCCACGGTGCGAGTCATCGCCGCCTCCTTGGGGGCAGAGGCCGGATTCACGATCGACGAGATCGACGATCTGCGCCTGGCGCTCGACGAGGTTTTCTCCTTGCTCGCCGAACAACACGGCGGCGATCGAGTCCGCACCACGTTCCGGATCGATGGCCGCGAGCTCACGGCGCAACTCGCCCTCGAGTCCGGCCCGATCGATGTTCGCCCTGATGAACTGGCTGCCAACATCCTTCGTTCCGTGGTGGACGTGTGCGACTTCGGCACTGATGCGGTCACGTTGAAGAAGGTCGCCTCGGAGCAGTAGCGGGCGACGGCACCGTTTGCCACCGGGAGGCAACGGGTACGCCCAGCCCATGACCCAAGTGCTGATCGCCGTCGACGACACGGAGCGTTCACTGCATGTGGCGCGAGTCGCCTACGACCTGTTCGGCGACGGCGCGGCATACACGGTCGTCAACGTCACCGACCAGTCACCGATGATCTGGGGTGGCGACTCGCTGATGTGGGGCGTCGGCTACCCCGTGCTGATGGCCCCAGCGGGGCTGCTCGGCGTCGCGCCCGGCGACGGTGACGACGGCCAGCCGAAGGACATCGACGCCGCGTCGATCGAAGCCGCGATCCAGGTTGCCCACGACGTGGCGGAGGAAGCAGATCTTCCCAACCCACAAGTCGTCGGCGAGTCGGGGGATCCGGCACAGGCGATCATCACCGCCGCTCGGCATCACCAGGCCGACGTGATCGTCGTCGGCTCCCATGACCACAGCTGGCTTTCCGACCTGTTCGTGCCGTCGGTCACCGGCGCAGTCGTCAAGGAGTCCGAGATCCCGGTGTTGATCGCCCGCTGACCTCAACAGCCGTCAGCGGCGGCGGATGACCAGTACGGCGATGTCGTCTTCGGGGTCGTAGTCGGCGGTGAGTTGCTCCAGCAACGAGTCGCACATCGCCTGCGCGGACAGGGTGCGCACTTGCTCGACGGCGGCGACCAGGCGATCGAGCCCGTCGTCGATGGTCTCGCCGCGCCGCTCGATGAGACCGTCGGTGTACAGCACCAAGAGGTCTCCGCTGGTGAATCGGAACTCGGCGGCCAACCCCTGCTCGTCCGGCACGCGGAAACCGAGCAGCGGACGGCGCGCCTCCTCCATCAACGCCGCCGGCTTCCCGACGGGGGCGCAGACCATCGGAACGTGGCCGGCGCTGGTGTACATCGCCGTGCCGCGCGGGTCGAGCAGGACGTAGGCAAGCGAAGCACCGAGCGTGTCCGCGCCTTGTACGGCGAAGAGGTCGACAGAAGCGACCGCGTGATCGGGATGAGCATTCGTCGCCACCGCCGTGGCGATCGAAGCGCGCAGCTGCCCCATCGCGGCCGCGGCGACCAGCCCATGGCCGACGGCGTCGCCGACGACCGCCACGAGGCGGCCCTGGCTGGCGTCGAGGACCTGATACCAGTCACCGCCGATCGCCATCCCGGTCGCCGGGCGGTAGATCGCAGCGAGCTCGAGCCAATTCGGTGACGGCGGAAGGGCGGGCAGCAGGCGACGCTGGAAGGTGAGGGCGATGTCGCGGTCGCGCTCGTACAACGACGCTCGCTCCAGCGCGCCTGCACATCGCGATCCGAGGGTTACCAACATCGACAGTTCCTCTGGCGAGAAGTCGCGGGTGTCGTCGAAGGTGAGCACGAGCGAACCGATGATGCGGTTCATGATCCGCAGCGGCACGCCCAATGCAGAACCGTGACCACCGCGCTCGGCAAGATCGATGACGACGACGGACATCGAATCGATCGCCTCCCCACCGACGCGCTGTTGCGCCTCCACCATCGCCGGGTCGGCGACACCGATCGATTCCCGAGCGCGCAACTCGCCGTCGTCGTCGAGCAGGAACAGCGCGCCGGCGTCGGCGTGGACGCCCGCCGAGGCGTAGGTGAGCACTGCGTGGATGATCTTGCCGCTGGTCGCGACCGAAGCGATCCGTCCGCTGACTTGCTGCAACGTGTCCAATGCGGATCGGCCGCGAGCCTGGCGGTCGAAGAGCACGGCGCTGTTCAATGCAGCACCGAGTCGTCCGGCAAGCTCCTCGATCAACTCGATCTCGGACTGATCGAACGGCAGCTGCCCCTCGCAGCGGATCAGCTGCAGCGACCCGATCGTGCCGAGCGCGCCGACGAGCGGAACCGTGATCACCGCCGTCAGACCGAGCTCTTTGAGGATGTCACCGCCGGGCCCCGAGAACACCTCGACCGGGATCTGGTTGACGACTTCGCGGCGGCCGGTGCGAATCACCTTGGCAGCTCCGAACGAAGCGTCTGGATCGTACGGGTGGTCGCGCAGCAGCTGCTCCGCCCACTTCACTCGGTCGGGATCGCGATGGGCGACGGTGATCGAAGGACGATTGCGACGACGATCGATCGACACGACGATCGAACACCACTCGGCGAGGTCGGGGATCACGGCGCTAGTGACGCGCTGCACGATCTCGTCGACGTCGACCGAGTACGCGAGAACATCGTTGACCTTGCCGAGGAACTCGATGCGCTCACGTTCGCGGTGCTCGATCTCGATCAGGCGATTGCGTTCTTCGATCTGCCGATGGCGCTCGTCGACGTCGATGGCCAGACCAAAGGCGCCGACGACCTCATTGGTCTCGTCGTCGACGATCACCTCGCCCACACCCTCGATCCAGTGCACGCTGCCGTCCGGCCACCGGCACCGATGGTCGAACCGGAACGAGCCGCGTTGGGCGACTCCGGCTGCCACGGCGCTCTCCACCATCTCGCGGTCGCGCTCGTCGATCATCGCCAGCCACTCGTCGTAGGTGCCACCGAACGACGTCTCGCTCTGCCCGAACAAGGCGGCCGTGTTGGCATCCCAGAAGACCGCCCCGGTGCGCTGGTCCCACGACCACTCGCCCATCCGGCCGGTCGCCAAGGCCGTCTTCAGCCGATCGGCGCGACGTACCACCGACTGTGTTGCGGCGAGGTCGCGGTCGCGCCGTTCGCGGGTTACCGCGAACCACGACGCCAGCATTCCGCCGAGCAGCGTCGTGACCATCCCCACCCAATGCCGT
>DATBKA010000241.1:0-4008 GCA_036556105.1 Ilumatobacteraceae bacterium
CAGCTGCTCGCTCGGCGTCGGCCATACCGGTTGGGCGGGAGTGTCGTCGCCGCGGAGGCCGGCGGCGTGTTCCGCCTTCAACGCCGCGGCAACTGCCTTGGCCTTGCGAAGAGCGCGTTGCATGCCCTGTGCAGCCATCGCCTCCACGTTACTGCGAGGTGACCGACGACTCCTCGGAGTGCAGCCAGGCATTGGTGTACTCACGCGCCTCGACGATGGTTGTCGCCGCCGAGTTGACGTCGAACGTGGTGATCGCCGACGGACGCGAGGGGATCTCGACGACTTCGAGACCCTGGGGTGGCCGGGCGACGGTCGTGCGGCCGTGGGCTTCGACGCCCCACGTCGACGAGCGCAGCACGACGCTCACCGGGTGGCGAGGCACCGGCGTCGGGGCCAGGGCCGGCACCGTCACGACGATCACGCTGGCGGCGCCCATCTCGGCCGCCACATCGAGTGGAACGTCGGCGACGACACCTCCATCGATCAACGAGCGCCCGCCGATCTCGACCGGCGGGAAGACACCGGGAAACGCGGAGCTGGCGACGATCGCCGACACCACGTCGCCTGAGTCGATCACGTACGGGCGTCCCGTGCCGAGGTCGGTGGTGATGATGCTCAGCGGGATCGGGGCGAGCTCGATCTGGCGCACGCCGAGGTGGCGGCGCAGGAACGCGACCCCGTGGCGGTTGTCGAGGAACGACGACCGCTTCCCGGCGAGGGCCAGCGCCAACCGCCATGGCTCGACGCGCAACAGGTCGCGCCGCCGGACCGATGCCCAGATCTTCTCCAGGCGGCGGATTCCGTCGGCGTCGCTCGCCCAGGCGTAGAACGCGGCGTTCATCGCTCCTGCCGACACACCGATCAACCGGTCCGGGCGCAGGCCGGCGTTCGTCAGCGCGTCGAGCACGCCGACCTGATACGCGGCGAGGGCGCCACCACCCGGGAGCACGAACGCGAGCGGGCGGCGCAGTGCGTGCAACCTGTCGATCTGCATGGATGGCATTCTCGCTCCACTTCTCCCGGATCGCCGATTGCAGCCGGCGCGATTCAGGTACCCCACGTGCCCCACGCTTCAGTCAGTGGGAGCCGCTTCGACATGAACTTCCATGTCGGTGTGCTGGTCGTGGCGTCCGGCGGCAGCGGCTCGAAGCGCGGCGCTGTGTCGGGGTAGAACGTCCCGCTGTACACGTGCTCGTGGTCGAGCGGGATCGATGGGGATGCGTTCGGGTCGCTGCTGACGTCGCCTCCGCCGGGCGGGTTGGCCTCGATGGTCCGCTCCTTGTCGCGCACGGCGATGAAACCTGAGGTGGTGGTCTGTGACTTCTCGCCGCGCAGCACCTCGTGCGTCTTCGGATCGACGACCCAGATCGTGGCGGTGACGACGACGTCGGAGAGGTAGTAGACCGAGAGCTCGTGGTGCTCGCGCCACCCGACCCAGCTCACGTCGGAGGCGTAGTCCAGCGTCTTGAGCCAGTTCGACGTCACGTCGCGGTTGCCGATCAACGTGGTCGTGCCCGGCGCGATCTCGACGGTCGTGATCTGGTTCTGCTCAGGGTGGTGGGCGTCCATCGGCATGATCAGCGGTACCAGTTCTCCGCACCTGATCGCCGTCGTCACATCGTCGAATGTCCGCGTCCAGGGCTCGGGCGCAGCCTCCACCACCGCAGCCGGGACCGGGCCATCGAGCGGGTCGACGGCGAACTCCCAGTGGTGCAGCCGGACCAGCTGCGAATACACGGACTGGCGAAACGGACAACTGTTGAGCCACGAAGCTCCCCCGGCCGACAGTGGGTCCGCGTCGAGGAGATCGCGGATGCGTGGCAAGCAGCGATCGCCGATCAGCCGGCGAGCTTCACCGACCCGCCGGAGCGCACCGGCGGCGGCGACGTCGTCACTGCGCATCCGGCTCAGCTCGTCGAGCGCGGCCGTCATGGCGATGCGGAGAGCGTCGAGCCTGCCCCGGTCGTAGGCCATCAACCCCACTACGACACCGGCAACCGGATCGGAGCCGTTTCCAGTTCTGCCGCGCGGCGTTCCATCGCGCTGGCCGTCCGGGCCAGCAGTTCGTGTTGCTCCTGGAGGTGGCGGCGCACGTCCAGCAACGACTCGTAGCACGCCTGTGGAGTGGGGCCGACCCACGTGTCGGGGCCTGCCAAGGCGTACATGCCGATGGCCCGGCAGGTGGCGATCGTTGACGACAGATGGCGAAGGTGGCGGGCTCGCGACCGCAACTGCTCGGCGAGGATGGCTGTGCTCATCCGCACAGTGATCGACGCGTCCAGCGGTCGACCGGAAGCTCAGGATCCGAGGCGGCGGACGATGATGTGGTGGGGCAACGCGGTCGTGGCGTCGACGAACCCCGGGCCGTCGACACTGAATCCATGGCGGAGGTAGAAGTCGAGGGCGGTGTCGCGGGCCCGCGCCCACACGAGCGGCGCAATGGCTCGCGCTCGTTCGCAGCCGGCCTCGAGCAGCAAGGTTCCGAGCCCTTGGCCTTGGTGATCCTGCGCCGTCGCCATGCCGCGCAGTTGCACGGCGGGCTCCCCATCGCGAGGGTTGGGGATCCACGTCGACACGGCGACGATCTCGTCGCCGCGGCGCACGCCGAGGTGCACCGTGCCGTCGCCCTCGTCGCCGTCGAACGTGACGACGTCGCTGGGAGTTCCAGCACGGAGCACGGCGAAACGGAGGGGATACGTCTCCGCGGCGCGAAGCTCGACGACTTCCAGCTCAGCCACGACCGACCGCCACGGATTGCCCGTCGCGCCGGGCGGAGGCGTACATGGCCTCGACGACGCGATGCGCCTCCACTGCGTCAGCGAAGTTCGGATGGGCCGGCGTGCCGGCCAGCGCCGCGCTGACGAACGCGCCGTCGGGGTTGTCGGGACCGTCACGCAGCGGCGCCACTGCAGCGGCCAGGTCGTCTCCGGTCAGCGAGTGCACCGGTCCACGGCTGTCCGACCAGTGAACGGGCCCGTACCAATCGTCGCCTTCGATCGTGATCAGGCGCCGTTCGCAGAAGATCTCGACGTGGCGCAGGCTCGGGCGGGCCAGGTTGTCGTGCCAGATGCTGGTCAGGGTGCCGAGGGCGCCGGTGGCGAAGCGAATCGAGGCCGTGGCCACGTCTTCGATGCCGTCGTGGCCGTGGAAGTTGGTCGAGAACGTGCTGACTCGTTCGACGTCGCCGACGAGGAAGCGGAGCATGTCGACGTCGTGGATGCTGTGCTCCAGGAGCGTGCCGGCGCCGGCGCGGGTGCGGTCGCTGCGCCACGTCGAGCCGTAGTGACCTTGGATCGGAATGAACTGGTCGTCGCGGAACACGACCGCCATCAGCTGGCCGGCGTCGGGCTCCTCGATGAGGTGGCGAGCCCACAGGTAGGCGGGCGAGTGGCGCAGGACGAGCCCGACCTGGTTGACCACTCCCGCGGCAGCGACGGATGCGGCCATCGACGCTGCAGTGGCCAGGTCGAAGGCGAGCGGCTTCTCGCAGAACACGGCCAGGCCGCGGCGTGCCGCCTTGTCGACCTGCCGGGCGTGCTCACTGGTCCACGTGCAGATGTAGACAGCGTCGCACGTGTCGAGTACTTCGTCTTCGCTGTGCATCGCCACGTGGCCTGAGGCGGCAGCGAACGCCGCCGAGCGTTCGGCATCGGCGTCGTAGACCCCGACACGCTCGATCGGGGCGCCGCAGTGGCGGAGGCTCTTGGAGTGGATCGTGGCGATCAGGCCGGCACCCAGGAAGCCGACACGCAGCCGATCGCTCATCGGCTGGACGGTATCGGATCGTTCTCCAAGCGGCCGTGTATCAGCGGCCCGCGTTGGGCACTCTCCCGGTCAGACCAACGAGAAGGACCCTTCTGTGTACTCGAGGATCGTCGTCGGCACCGATGGAACCGATCGGTCGCTGATCGCAGTGGATCATGCGGCGCGCCTTGCCGCGGTTTGTGCCGCCGAGCTGCACGTCGTCGCGGCCGTGGCGCCGTCGGACGGGCAGCAGCGTCCGCCGTC
>DATBKA010000242.1:0-3624 GCA_036556105.1 Ilumatobacteraceae bacterium
CGTGTCGAAGCAGAACGACTCGGGAATGCCGTTCATCCCCCACGGTTTGGCCACCGGCTCGAACCAGCCGACGAGCAACTTGCCGGCGTCCTCCTTGAAGTACGCACATCCGTCCGGGTCGCGCAGCACGGGCATGTCTGGCGAGATCCCGTCGATGCCGTCGGTGACGATGTAGAAGTGCTCCGCGGCGTGCAGCGGCACGACGGCACCAACGGCGTCGCCGAGTTGACGGGCCCACATCCCTGCCGCGTTGACCACGACGTCGGCGGCGATGTCGCCGTGCTCGGTGGCGACACCGACGGCGCGCCCGCCGGCGGTCAGGATTCGTTCGACCTTGACGTTCTCGACGATGCGCACACCGCGGGCGCGGGCCCCTTTGGCCAGAGCCTGCGTCGTGTCGATCGGGTTCGTGGCGCCGTCATTGGGCAAGTGGACCCCGCCGACGAGATCGTCGGTCGCCGCCAGCGGCACCAGTGCCTTCACCTCGTCGGCCGAGATGATGTTGACCTCCAGCCCGAAGACGCGTGCCATCGATGCGCCGCGCTTCAGATCTTCGAATCGCTCCTCGGTGGTCGCCACACTCACCGACCCACGGGCGCGGAAGCCTGTCGCCTGCCCCGTCTCCGCTTCCAGCGAGGCGAACAGGTCGGTCGTGTACTGGGCCAGTCGGGTCAAGTTGTGCGTCGCCCGCAGCTGCCCGACCAGCCCGGCGGCATGCCACGTGGTGCCGCACGTGAGCTGCCGCCGTTCCAGGAGGATGACGTCGGTCTCGCCGCGCAAGGCCAAGTGGTAGGCGATGCTGCAGCCGACGATCCCGCCGCCGACGATCACGACGCGGGAGTGGCTCGGGAGCTCCGTCATGTCAAGATCTTCACACAGCGACCTCGGCCGGAAACGAGGTGCGCGGCGATCGCGGTGGGGGACGATGACGGATCAAGCGAGGGTGGTGGTGATCGGGGGAGGCATCGCCGGCTGCAGCGCGCTGTATCACCTGGCCGAGCGGGGCTGCACCGACGTCCTGCTGCTCGAACGCGATGAGCTGACGTCCGGCTCGACGTGGCATGCAGCGGGCAACGTCCCGACCTACAGCACGAGCTGGAGCCTGATGCGGATGCAGTCGTACTCGGCTGCGCTGTACCGCGAGCTGGCGGCCGATCCCGACGACCCGGTGACCTACCACGTCACCGGGTCGGTGCGCCTCGCCCACGGCCGGGAGCGATTGGCCGAGTTCCACCATGTGACCGGCATGGCCAACGCCCAAGGCATGGCCTACGACGTGCTCGACACCAAACAGCTCGTCGATCGCTACCCGCTGGTCGAGACCCACGACCTGCTCGGCGCGCTGTGGGATCCGCTTGACGGTGACATCGACCCGTCGCAGATCAGCCAGGCTCTTGCGCGCAAGGCCCGCCAGCGCGGCGCCCGAGTCCGCCGCTTCGAACGCGTCACTGCGCTCGAACCGTCGGCGAGCGGCGGCTGGATGGTCACGTCCGTTGGCGCCGATGGCGACGTGCACACGACCGAGTGCGAGTCGGTGATCAATGCCGCCGGGTATCGGGCGGGTGAGGTGATGCAGCTCGTCGGCAGGCACCATCCGATCGCGCACATGTCGCACCAGTACTACCTCACCGAGGAGCTGCCCGAGCTCGCCGCACGCGACTGCCCGTTGCCGTTGTTGCGCGACCCAGACGCCAGCTACTACTTGCGGCAAGAGCGCAGCAGCTACCTGCTCGGCCCGTACGAGTGGCAGGCCACGCCGATGTGGATCGACGGCATCCCCGAGCGCTTCGCCAACATGTTGTGGAGCGCGGACCTCGAGCGGCTGGAGCCGCAGATCGTCGACGCCGGTGAACGCGTTCCTCTGCTGGGCCGGGCCGGCATCGCCCGAGTGGTCAATGGTCCGATCCCGTATTCGCCCGACGGCAATCCGTACATCGGGCCGGAGCGTGGGCTGCGCAACTTCTGGCACTGCAACACGTTCAGCTTCGGCATCGCTCAAGGTGGTGGCGCGGGCAAGGCGATCGCCGAGTGGATCCTCGACGGCCGACCCGAGTACGACCTGTGGTCAGTGGATCGGCGGCGCTACAAGGAGTTCGCCACGACCGAGTACACGGTCGCCAAGGCCGTCGAGGTGTACCAGAACGAGTACGCGATCAGCTTCCCGTTCGAGGAACGGCCGGCTGGCCGGCCCTCGTACACCTCGCCGCTGCACGCGACGTTGCTGGCCAAGGGCGCCCACTACGGAGGTCGCGGTGGTTGGGAGCGGCCGACCTGGTTCGACCTCGACGGCTCCGCCGGTGCGGACACGGTCTCGCTGACGCGAACCAACAACTGGCGCGATTGCGTCGCCGCCGAGTGTGCCGCGGTGCGCAACGCCGTCGGGCTGCTCGACCTGCCCGGGTTCACCAAGGTCGAAGTGAGCGGCCCGGGGGCAGAGGCGTACCTCGATCGCCTGCTGTGCTCGCGGCTCCCCGCCGTCGGCCGAGTAGCGCTCTGTTACGCCCTGCTTCCGGACGGCAAGCTGCTCAGCGAGCTGACCGTCAGCAGGTTGGCCGCCGATCACTTCTATCTCGTCGGTGCGGCCAGTGCGGAGTGGCACGACCTCGACCTCCTCGAGTCGTCACTACCAAGCGACGGATCGGTCAGGCTCCGCAACGTCACCGCCGAACTCGGTTCACTGGTCGTCGCCGGTCCGCTGTCGCGTCACGTGCTGGCCGAGGTCACCGGTAGTCCTCTGGACAACGCGTCGTTCCCGTGGATGTCGGTGCGACCTGTCGACACTCCCGTCGGACCCGTGCGGGCGCTGCGCGTCACCTACGTCGGTGAGCTCGGATGGGAGTTGCACGTCGCCAACGACCAACTTCCCGAGCTGTATCGGGCCGTGTGGGAAGCCGGTCAGTCACACGGCATCCGCGACTTCGGCATCTACGCGGTCGACAGCCTGCGGCTCGACAAGTGCTACCCAGGATGGAAGACCGATCTCGAGATCGGGTTCTCACCGTTCGATGCCGGGCTCGATCGATTCGTCGACCTCGGCAAGCCGGACTTCGTCGGCAGGTCGGCACTGCTTGGCGAGCGCGAGGCCGGAAGCCCGTGGCGATTCGTCGCCATGACCCTCGACGAGGACGGCGCGGCCGACGCTCCGTTCTGCGCATCGATCTTCGACGCCGATGGCGATCGCGAGCGAGTCGGGATCGTCACGTCCGGCGGCTGGAGCTTCACGCTGGCGAAGAGCGTCGCCCTCGGCTACGTCCGGACGGCGCACGCCTCCGCTGGCAGCGCCGTGCGCATCGGGATCTTCGGCGAGCTGAGGGCGGCCACGGTCTGCGCCTCCCCGCTCTACGACCCGGAGTACGCCAGGCCGAGGATGTAACGGTTGTTACGGCGTCATCGCTTCGTTGAGCACCGCCGTGTCGAAGTACTCGGCGTACGAGGCGATCTTGCCGTGGCGCACATGCACCTCGGTGATGTAGGTCTGCTCATACGACTTGCCGGTGAACGTGATCGTGGCGTGGCCGTGGTACTTGGCGATCACGCCGTTCGGATCGGCCAGCGCGACGAAGGTCGGCTCCGTATAGGTGAGGCCGTCCAGCGCCGCAAGCAGCGGGCCAACGACGGCGTCGA
>DATBKA010000243.1:0-1785 GCA_036556105.1 Ilumatobacteraceae bacterium
ACGCGCCAGCCCCTGGCGGCGCGCCGCCCCCAGGAGCTGGTCGACCTGGCGCACGAAGTCTTCCTCGCCCGCTTCATCTCGAACGGCGCCGCCGAACAACGTCAACGACGACACGAGCTTGGTGTCGTCCGGCGAACCGAACAGTGCGTGCACCGCGACGCCGCGTTGGACGACCTGCTCCCACACGGCGTCGACGAGCCTTCTGTAGTTCGTGCCGAGCAACGGGTGGGCCGCAAACGCCTTCGCTTCTTCGACGCTGTTGATCGCATACCGCTGCGACGTGGCACTCATGCCGAGTCCGGCGACTTGCGGGAACATGAACCACATCCAGTGGGATTGCTTGCGGCCGGCCTCGATCTCGGCGAGGGCACGGTCGAACGCGGCGCTCTGGGCCACGACGAACCGATCGAGCTCGATGGTCAGCGCTCACCCTCGTCCACGTCTGCGTCGGCCTCGGGCTGCGCCTTCGCCGGGGGTGCCATCGAGATCGTCAACCCATCGATCTCCAGCACGATCTCGGGCTGTCCGGACGTGTTGGTGATGCTGACTGGCTCGGTGACGCGTCGCTGGATGCCCATGCCGTCACCGTACCGCGGCGTCAAGGGATGGAGTACGGCACGGGCACATCGCGGGTGAGCTCGACCCGGTCGATCTCGTCGACATGCCCGGCGTTGGTGACACGGAGGTGGCGCAGGTGCAGTGTGCGTTGGTCGAGCATCGTCACCTCAACGGGAAACGCGCCGGCGGCCGGATGGCCCACGACAACCCGACGCGCCAGTCGGGCGGCGCGCTCGGCGTGGGCGCGCAGATCGGGGTCGGTGGTGACGCCGGGGATCCATTGGAAGTCGGCGGGAGTTTCGACGAGCTGTTCCATCCGCCTCACCGCAGCGCGACACCAGAACCTGACGAACTCGGCCACATCCGTCTGCTCCTGGAGACGGAGACCGATCCGCTGAGCCAAGGCGTCGACCCGAGCGCCGTCGCCGAGCACCATCACGTCGCCGGAACCGTCGCCGATGTCGGCAACGATGAGCTCCACCGGTCGTCGCCGAGCATGCACGGTCACGCGGTACGCGGCAACGTCGCCGAGCACATCCGGTGTCGGCAACGGCTCGGCATCGACGGGATCGGCGACGAGCATGTCGGCATGCAACGGCGACGATCGGGTGAGGCGCTCGACGAGGTCGCCCAACTCATCGGCTGTCAGTCGGGCGGGCATCCTCATGGTCCCCCTCCGGGTCGCCGAGCGGGGTGAGCGGTGTCGTAGCTGTTGCCGTAGTAGTCCTTGTAGCTCTGGCCGTTGGTGCTCGCCTTGACCTCGCCGTTCTCGAATCCCAACTTCACCCGGGCATAGCCGGCATCGTCGCCGGCCTTCGTCACCTCGGCCGGCGTCGCATCGGGATGAGCCGCCTGGAACTCGCGGATCGCCTTGTCTCGCGCCGCGTTGTACTCGTTCTCGAGGGGGAAGGTGTGCGGCGGCGTCTTGCCCGAGTTGCGCAGCTCATGGTTGGCTTGGATGGACTCGACTGTTCCTTGCGTCTCCTGGTCGATCATCGTGTCGACGTAGTTCTGCTTGTTCCCGCCATTCCACGCCGTGGTCGACGCGTTGTCGCCCTGGGCGTGATTGACCTCGTGAACGAGGGTCTGCCCGGCGTCGTGGTTGTCCGTCGCATTGATGATGATCCGGTTGTTCGGAGCATCCCAATACGAGCCGTCGCTCGTGCTGAACACGACGGTGATGTTGTGGTCCTTGACGTACTTGGTCGCATCCTCGCCGAGCGTGCT
>DATBKA010000244.1:0-11896 GCA_036556105.1 Ilumatobacteraceae bacterium
GCGCCGCCCGGCTACAGGGCTCCACGCGAGACGCACACGATGGTCGTGCTCGTCGGTGGCGTCAACAAGGGCGTCCTGCGTGGGGTGCAGTGGGCACGGTCGCTCAACCCGGATCGCATCCTCGCCGTCACGGTTGCCAGCAACGACGAGGAGCGCCGAGCGATCGAGGCGCAGTGGAAAGCGTTCGAGGTGCCGATCGAGCTGCACACCGTCTATTCCCCCTACCGCGAGTTGACGCGCCCGGTCATGCAGTTCATCGACGAGCTCGACCAGCAGCACGAGGGTGACATCATCACCGTGGTCATCCCCGAGTTCGTCACCTCGTGGAAATCGCAGTGGCTGCACAACGGCAGCGCCTTTGCCCTGAAGGCGAAACTGCTCTACCGTCCCCATACTGCGGTCGTGTCGGTGCCGATCCACACTCATGGCGACCACACAGAAGAGCAGTAGGAGGCGCCTGCAATGCATGTGATCGTCGTCGGGTGTGGACGAGTGGGATCCGAGGTCGCGCTCAACCTCGCCGCCTCGGACGAGCACGACGTCGTCATCATCGATCGCAAGCCGGACGCGTTCCGTCGACTCGGCGAGAACTTCAAGGGAACGACGATGGTCGGGGTCGGCTTCGATCGCGACCTGCTCACCGAGGCAGGCATCACTCCCGACTGCGCTGTCGCGGCCGTCACCAGTGGCGACAACTCCAACATCCTCATCGCCCGCACCGCACGGGAGACGTTCGGGGTCCAGCGCGTCGTCGCCCGTATCTACGACCCACGCCGGGCTTCGATCTACGAACGACTCGGCATTGCCACGGTCGCGTCCGTCACGTGGACCAGCGCACGTGTCCTCCGCCACCTCCTCGGCAGCGACTCGACGCCCGACTGGATCGATCCGAGCGCTCGGTTCACCATCGTCGAACGACGCGTCCCGGCACACGCCGCGGGGATGTCGATCGCTGACCTCGAGTCATCCGCCGAAGCCCGCGTCGCCGTGCTCAGCCGCTTCGGCGAGACGTCGCTTCCTTCGGCGAAGACGCTCCTGCAGGAGGACGACAAGGTCCACGTCGTGGTGGCCGCCGACAGTGTCGAGGCGCTCGACGCCGCACTGCAGCACCGAGAGGCCCACTGATGAGGGTCATCATCGCCGGTGCCGGCAGCGTCGGCCGCTACATGGCCGGGCAGTTGCAGGATTCGGGTCACGAGGTGACGCTGATCGACAACGATCCCGTCATCGTCACCAACGGCAAGGCGACGAGAATGCCGGTCGGTGTCACCTGGCTGCTCGGTGACGCGTGCGAGGTGCCGACCCTGATGGCCGCTGGTGCGGCCGACGCAGACGTCGTCGCCGCCGTCACCGGCGACGACGAGGACAACCTCGTCGTCTCGCTGCTCTCCAAGCAGGAGTTCGCCGTGCCACGCGTGCTCGCTCGCGTCAACAACCCCAAGAACGAGTGGATGTTCAACGACCAGTGGGGCGTCGACGTCTCCGTCTCGACGCCGCACCTGCTCACCGGGCTCGTCGAGGAGGCGGTGACCGTGGGGTCGTTCGTCCGCCTGCTCAGCCTGGAAGGCGGCAAGGCCCGGCTGGCCGAGGTCACGCTGGCCGCCGGGTCTCCCGCGGTGTCGAAGGAGGTCACCGAGCTCGGCCTGCCACGAGAGTCCACGGTGGTGGCCGTGTTGCGCGACGGGCACGTCGTCGTACCTCGCGGCGACACGGTCCTCCATGAAGGTGACGAGGTGCTCGTGCTGGTCACCGGCGGCGTCGAGGACGACGTACGGCGGGCCTTGGTGGGCTGAGGCGATGGTGCTGCTCCGGCGAAAGAACCGCGACGAGGGCAGTCCGGCGCCCACCGCGGAACCAGTCGGCACCCCAATCGCCGAGGCCCGGCCGCGACAGCAGGTGTGCGTGGTCGGCAAGGTGACCCGCATGACGGCACGCCCGACGTCGGGTCAGCCGGCCCTGGCGGTCAACATCTCCGACGACACGGGAACCGTGACTGCGGTGTGGACCGGTCGCCGCGAGATCGGGGGCATCACCCTCGGCCGGCGTGTCGCCATCACCGGCGTGCCGGTCGTCCACGGGGAGCGTCTCGAGTTCACCAACCCCGGCTACACGTTGTTGTCGCGCTGACGTGTGGATCACCGTCCGCGACGGCGCACGACTGGCCGCCGACCTCTACCGGCCGAATGGCGGCGACACCGTGCCGGTGCTGCTCGAGGCCCTTCCCTACCGCAAGGATGACCTCACCGCCGAGTCGCATGCCGAGGACTACCGCCGCCTCTGTGCCGAGGGAGGCTTCGCCGTGTGCCGGTTGGATCTGCGCGGTACCGGCTCGTCGGCGGGGCGGGCGACCGACGAGTACCCGGAAACCGAGCTCGACGACCTGACCGACGTCATCGCCTGGCTCGCCGCGCAGCCGTGGAGCACTGGTCGAGTGGGCATGTTCGGGTACAGCTACTCCGGCTTCAACTCCCTGCAGCTGGCCTGCGTCCGCCCACCCGCCCTTGGTGCGATCTGCGCCATCTACGCGACCGACGACCGGTACACCGACGACGTTCACTACATGGGCGGCGCGCTGCGCGCCGTCGACCTCGTCGACTACTGCCACTACATGATCCCGATGAATGCGCTACCGCCCGTGCCTGCGGTCTGGGGCGACGGCTGGCGCGAGGAATGGATGGCGCGCCTCCACGAGCACGAGCCGTGGCTGCTGCGCTGGCTGGCCGAGCAGGTCGACGGGCCGTACTGGCGCCACGGATCGGTGCGCCCCGACTACGGACGAATCGCCTGCCCGACGATGATCGTCGCCGGTTGGGCCGACGGCTATCGCAACAACACGTTGCGAACGTTCGAGCGCCTGCAGTGCCCGAAGGAGCTGCTCATCGGCCCGTGGAGCCACATGTCCCCGGCGACGTCGCTGCCCGGCCCGCACATCGACCTCGTCGCCGAGATGATCGCGTTCTTCGGCCGGTGGTTGCGCGGCGATCCGGCCGAGGCCCGCCCGCCGATCAAGGTGTTCGTGCGCCACGCCACCAAGCCCGAGCCGGATCTCGCCGTCCACGAGGGGGAATGGAGGTACGAGGAGACATGGCCGGCGGCGCGGCTGACGCCGGCGATGCTGTACGACGACCGACGCCGCACGCTGCGCACCCGCGCCGACACGGGCACGGCGGCGTGGATCTCGTGTGCCGGCGGTCTGCCGTGGGGACAGCCCCTCGACCAACGCGCCGACGATGCATGGTCGTTGACCACGGATTGGTACGTGGACGCGCCGACCGAGGTGCTCGGCCACGTGCTCGTCACCGCCACCGTCACCGTCGACCAGCCAGTGGCCTACCTGTCGGTCAAGCTCAACGACGTCTGGCCGGACGGCACGTCGGCGCTGGTGACGCGTGGCCTGCTCAATCTCACTCATCACGTCGAGCCACCCGCTCCGCTGGTGCCGGGCGAGCCGTACCGCGTCGAAGTCGAGATGGAGGCGACGTCGTGGGTCTTCCCGGCCGGGCACTCGATCCGGCTCAGCATCGCCGGCAACGACTGGCCGAACACGTGGGTACCCCCACGGCCGGTCACGCTGACGGTCGAGTCGTTGCAGATGCAACTTCCCGTCCTGCCCAACGGTGGCGCCGGCGCGCCCGAGCTCGTTGCCCTACCGGTGCCCGACCCAACCATGCCGGAGGATGTTTGTTGGAGCATCGACCACGACGTGCTCCGCCGCACGACCTCAGCCAAGACCCTGTACGGCGGTACCTACGCAGGGCGCCACGGCGCCACCGTCACCGACTCGTACGCCGGCGAGGTGACGGTGAGCATCACCGATCCGGCACAGGCCACCGCCGGCGGGACGGTGAGGTTCGACATCGACTGGCCCGAGGCGAGCGTGTCGGTCGTCTCCACGCTGCTCGTCCGCAGCACGGCCGACGCGTACCACGTCGACATCCATCTCGATGCCAGCGAGGGCGGGCACCACGTCGCCGAGCGACGTTGGTCGCGCCAGATTCCGCGCCACCTCGCCTGATCAGCGCGCCGCGTGGCAGGCGACGCCGGACAGCAGCACGGGGTCGGTGCCGGTGCAGGCCTCGAGGATGCCGAGACGCTCGGCGTCACCGCTCTGGTACACGGGACAACGTGGGTGGAAGCGGCACCCGACCGGGATGTGTGCCGGATCGGGTGCTTCACCCGTGAGGATCTGCTGCTTCAGGTGCTGTTGCTCGGGCACGACCGACAGCAGGGCCCGCGTGTACGGGTGCCGAGGCATCGACAGGATCTGCTCCGTCGTGCCGACCTCGACGATCCGGCCGAGGTACATCACGGCGACGCGGTCGGCGATGTTCCAAGCCAGGCCGAGGTCGTGGGTGACGACCAGCACGGTCATGCCGTTGTCCCGCGACAGGCCGAGCAGCAGCTGCAGGATCTCGCCCCGCACCGACGCGTCGAGTGACGACACCGGTTCGTCGGCGACCAGCAGCCGTGGCTGCAGCACCATTGCCCCGGCGATCACGACGCGCTGCCGCTGCCCGCCGGAGAGCTCGTGAGGGAAGCGGTGGACGAACTGCTCGGGCGGGCGCAGCCCACACTGGGTCAGCGCAGCAGCAACACGGCCCCCCTCATCGGCGCGCTCGCGGTGGATGCGCAACCCCTCGGCAACGATCTCGTAGATCGACTGACGTGGATTGATGCTGCCGGTCGGGTCCTGGAAGACGAGTTGTGCCTTGCGCCGGTAGGAGCGCAGACCCGCCTTCGATCGCGGCAGCGGCAAGCCGTCGAAGCGGATCGACCCGTCGGACAGTGGCTGGAGGCCGAGCACGGCGCGAGCCAGCGTGGTCTTGCCGCACCCGCTCTCGCCGACCAACGCCAACACCTCGCCGGGCGCCACGGTGAGGTCGACGCCGTCGACGGCGCGGACCGGCGGACCGCCGTGGCGGCCGTGGTACGTGACACCGGCGCCGTCGACCTCGAGCAGGGGCGTCACACCTTCAGACATGCCACCTCCCAGCCGGAGGCGACCGACGCCAGTTCGACGGGTGTAACCGCGCACTCGTCGGTGGCGATCGGGCAACGCGGATGGAACGGACAACCGCTCGGCACGGCGATGGGATCCGGCGGGTCCCCGGAGAGACCGGATGGAGCGAGTCGCGAGGCGTGATCGCCGATCGTCGGGAATGCCGCGGCCAGCGCCTTGGTGTACGGGTGCTTGGCGCCGCGCAGCATCTCCCGTGCCGGGCCCGTCTCGACGAGACGACCGGCGTACATCACCGCCAGCCTGTCCGCCACGGTGGACAGCACGGACAGATCGTGGGTGATGAAGATCATCGCCAAGCCGCGGTCGCGCTGCAGATCGGCGAGCAGTTGCAGCACCTGCGCCTGGACCATCACGTCGAGCGCGGTCGTCGGCTCGTCGGCGATCAGCAGTTCCGGATCGCAGGCCAGCGCCATGGCGATCATCACCCGCTGCTTCTGTCCGCCGGAGAGCTCGTGCGGGTAGGCGTGAGCACGCCATCGTGGAATGCCGACTTGCGCCAGCAGATCGACGACCTTGTTGGAGCTGCGATGCGTATCGATCGCCTCCTGGATCTGCCGGGAGATCCGCTGCACGGGGTTGAGCACGTGCTGCGCACCCTGGAACACGACCGCCGCTTCGCCCCACCGCACGGCGCGCAACCGACCGGGTCGCATCGTCATCACGTCCTCGCCGGCAAGCACGATCGAGCCGGTCACCTTCGTGCCCGGCGGTGCGAGGCGTAGCAGGGCAAGGATCAGCGACGACTTGCCGCTGCCGCTCTCCCCTGCCAGTCCCAGCGTCTCGCCGCGATCCACGTGCAGCGAGACGCCGCGCACAGCGGGAACCGGCCCGCGACTGCTGCGGTAGGTCACGTGCAGGTCGCGCACGTCGAGCAGCGGATCGCTCATCGGCCCACCAAGCGTGGATCGAAGATCCGCTCCAGGGCGTTGCCGATCAGGGTGAACGCCAACACCAAACCGATGATGCACAGACCGGGCGGCAGGTAGTACCACCACGCGTTGAGGGTCAGCGCCCCGCTCGCCTGAGCGCCTTCCAACACCTTGCCCCAACTCGGCGAGAAGCGGTCCCCCAACCCGAGGAAGGCCAGCGTGCTCTCGGCGAGGATCGCCCCAGGCACGATGAGCGTGGCGTTGGCGATGATCAGCGGAGCGACGCCGGGCACGACGTGGCGGACGATGATGTGCCGATTGGACGCGCCGAGCGCCGTCGCCCGCTCGACGTAGCCGCGCTCGCGCAGCGACAGGACCTGGGCGCGGATCAACCGCGAACCGCCCGCCCAGAACGTGCCCCCGATCACCAGCGCCAGCACCGTCGGCGACCGCCCGAGCAGGAGCGCCAACACGATCGCCAGTGGGATGAATGGCAGCACGAGGAAGAAGTCGTCGATGGCGAGCATCAACCGGCTGATCCACCCCCGCGAGTAGCCGGCGATCAGCCCGAGCACGGACCCGATGACGACCGCCACGACCGTCGCCAGCAGGCCGATGTAGAGCGAGACGCGTGCCCCCCACATCACCAGCGCGAACACGTCGCGGCCGATGTCGTCGGTGCCCAGCCAGAACTTGCCGCTCGGCGCGGCCAGGTCGGGGTTGTTGCGCCCGGCGGCAGCTTGCAACTCGGTGCGCTCGGCGAAGAGCGGAGCGGTCAGCGCCATCGTGACGAACAAGGCGAGCAGGATCAGACCGACCAGTGCCGTTCGGTCGCTGCGCAACTGTCTCCAGACCCGCCGCGCCGAGGCACGGCGACGTGTCCACGCTGCCGAGCTCACGTGCCGACCCGAATCCGCGGATCGAGGAACGTCAGCACCAGGTCGGCGAGGATGTTGAAGCCGATCACGGCGATGCTCGAGATCATGAACAGGGCCTGCATCATCGGTAGGTCGTTGTTGCCAATCGCCCGGTACGTGGCCAGACCAAGCCCTGGATAGGAGAACACCGTCTCGGTCGTGATGGCTCCTCCGACGATGAAGCCGAAACCGATGGCGATCAGCGAGACGGATGGCAGCAGCGCGTTCGGCACAGCGTGACGCCGCATCACGTCTCGATCGCGCAGCCCTTTGGCGCGGGCTGTGGTCAGATAGTCCTCGCGGAGCGTGTCGAGCATCGAGGTGCGCATGACCAACGAGTACGATCCGAGGTAGCCGAGCGTGAGCGTCGCCGCCGGTAGCACGAGGTGGCGGGCCCGGTCGGCGATGTTGGCGAAGCCAGTGTTGTGGGCTGCCGGGTCGAGCACGCCTCCGGTCGGGAACCAGCCGAGCTTGGCTCCGAGGAACGCCAGGAACAGCATCCCGAGGAAGAACTCCGGGGTGCCGTAGAGCGCCATCGACAGCGGTGTGGTCACACGGTCGAAAGCGCTGCCCCGGCGCCATCCCGCCCGGATGCCGATCCAGATGCCGATCGCCACCGTCAGCACCGTCGAGACGCCGACCAGTAGCAGCGTGTTCGGCAGGCTGTCGAGGATCTCCGAGGACACCGGTCGGGTCGAGTCGAAGCTGCGCCCGAAGTCGCCCCGAACCGTTCGACTGATGTACCGAACGAACTGCTCCCACTTGCTGCCGTCGAGCCCGAAGCGCTTGATGATCGCGGCGCGCTGTTCCTGGCTCAGTTTGCTACGTCCGCGAAACCGGGCCAGCGGGTCGCGGTCGACGACTCGGAACAGGAAGAAGTTGAAGACCAACACCATCGCCATCAGCACGATGGCATCGATCAGCTTCCTGACGAGCAGGCGGGCGTTCACGGTCTAGTCGCGCTCTTCGTCACTTCCCCTGCGCCGAGCACGCAGCACGAGACCACCGCCGGCGATCGCCAGTGCGGCGGCGCCGATGCCGATCCACAGTCCCACTGACGTGCCGCTGTCGGAGCTCGCACCTTTCGGCGTCAAGTGGAGATACGCAGGGGACGAGTTCGTGAACAGCACTGGACCGGTCTCGGCCGGTTGACGAACGAAGTTCTCCCACCGATCGGACCGGAACGCCTGCAAGTCGTCGTACTTGTAGAGCACGGCGTACGGCGCGTCGTCGTACATGATCTCGAGCATCTGCTGCACGATCTCGTGTCGCTTGGCGACGTCGAGCTCGACGTGCTGCTGCAGGTACAGCGCGTCGTACTCGTCGTTGCACCAGTTGGCGTCGTTGTAGCCGACGACTTCCGGATCCGTCGTCGCCTGGTCCTTGATGAAGTAGCTGAGCTCGGGATCGGGATCGACGAACGGCACCCATCCCCACGTGAACAAGTCGAACTCGTTCTGGCCGATCACGGCGGTGAGCGTGTCGTCGTCCATCGACGTGACCTCGGTGGCGATGCCGACGTCCTTCAGCCAACCTGTGAGGAACTCGGTGTTGGCACCGCCGTCACCATCGGTGCGGTCGAAGAAGCGCAGCTTCAGTTCCGTTCCGTCCTTGTCGCGCGTTCCATCCCCATTCGTGTCCTTCCAGCCGGCCTCGTCGAGGAGTGCCTTGGCTTTGTCAGGGTCGTACTTGTACCGCTCGGCGTCGTCGACCTTGAGGTCCCATGAGGGATCGGCCGACGGCACGATCGCCGTGCCCGGCTTGCCATACCCCTTCAACGTCTTCTCGACCAACAGGTCACGGTCGATGGCGTAGTTGATCGCCTTGCGGACGTTCTTGTCGGTCAGGGCGATGTGCCCGTCGCCGGGCGACGACGAGCAGCCCGAGTTCATCGACAGCTCGCTGAAGCCACCTTGGTTGCCGGAGATGCCGACGATGTTGTCGCTCTCCTTGATCGTCGAGAACGACTCCTCGGGGACGCCGTCGATGGCGTCGATCTCGCCGCTCTTCAGCGCCTGGAACTCGGCATTGGAATCGGCGTAGAAGCGGAAGATCACTTCGTCGATCGCCGGCTTCTTGCCGTACCAGTTGGGATTGCGAACGAGCCGGGTGAACTCCTTGCTCGTGGAGTCGAACATGAACGGACCACCGCCGATCTTGTCTTCGGCGGTGTAGTTGGGCATGTCCTCGGCGGACACCTTCTCGTAGATGTGCTTGGGCATGACGTAGACGCCAAGCGACGGCAATCGAGGATCGGGCTCCGACGTCTTGATCTCGAGCGTGTTCTCGTCGATGACCGCGGCCGTCAGGTTCGCCGTCGTGCTGATGTGGCTGTTCCACTCCTCCTCGTTGGCGCGATCGATCGTGTACTTCACGTCCTCGGCGGTCATCGGTTCGCCGTCGCTCCACTTCATGCCCTTGCGCATCTTGTACGTCCAGGTCAGTCCGTCGTCGCTGCTCGTCCAGCTCTCCGCCATCCCCGGCTCCGGCGCAAAGTCCTTGGCGGCCATGTTGGTGAGCGTCGGCCAGATCAGGTTCCACACCTCGTAGTCGATGACGAGCACGCCGACGGTGACGTTCAGCGAGTCGACGTCCTGCAGCTGACCAACGGTGAACGTGACGCTCTCATCGGCTCGGGCTGCTTGTGGGACCACTGTTGCGGCACACATGAGCAGCACAACACAGAGCAAACGTCGCATGGAGCCTCCCCGGAAGCGGTTTCGCCGAGTATGTCACAGGCTGTAGCGGGGCCGATTCACTCGGCGTAACGTCTGCACGATGAACGTTGCAGACGCCATCACCGATCTGGCCGAGGCCTACCGCAGTGACGGAGTCGTGGTCGTGCGTGACGTGCTCGCAGACAGCGAACTGGCCGACCTCGCCGCTGCGGTCGACGAGAACCTCGCCGATCCAGGGCCGTGGGCCAACGACTACACGCCGGTCGGCAGCACCGGGCGGTTCTTCGGCGACTACGTCAACTGGCAACGCATCGCCGGGTACCGCCGGCTCGCCCTCGACGGCCCGCTGCCCGAGCTCGCCCGCGTGCTGCTCGGCGAGCGGCCGCGCTTCTTCCACGAGCACACACTGGTGAAGGAGCAGGACACCAACGAGGTCACGCCGTGGCATCACGACGAGCCGTACTACTGCGTCGATGGAGCTGCCAACGTCAGCCTGTGGGTTTCCCTCGACCCCGTTCCGAAGGCCGCAGGCGTGGAGTTCATCGTCGGTTCCCACCACTGGGGTCGGCGCTTCGTGCCGCGCAAGTTCGTCGATCATGTGCCGTACGTCGACGGCGCCGACGACTTCGAGATCGTCCCCGACATCGATGCCGAACGTGATCAGCTGACGATCGTCTCCTTCGACATGCAGCCTGGCGACGTGCTCGCCTTCCACTACCGCACACTTCACTCGGCGCCGGGCACCGCAGGCCGCACGATGACCCGACGTCGCGCCGTCAGCTTCCGCTACCTCGGCAGCGACGCTCGCTTCGCGACGCGACCGTGGCTGCACTCACCGCCGTACGACCCGATCCAGCCCGGTGAGCCACTCGACGACGAACGCTTCCCCCTCGTCGCCAGCTGACTACTGGCCGGACGGTCGCTCGCCCAGTGTTGCCGTCACCTCCAACGGCGCGCCGTCGCGAACCAATGACACCACCACCTTGTCGCCTGGCTGCAAGTTGCGGATCGTGGCCACCAGCCCCGCCTGACCCGTGATCGGTGTGTCATCGACGGCGACGACCACGTCGCCGACTTCGATTCCTGCCTTCGCCGCGGCAGAGCCGGCCACCACGCTGGAGACCAGCGCCCCACTCCCGCCGTCGCGGCGGCGATCCAGCTCCACACCCAAGTAGCCGGACGCAGAGGGCTGGCCGGTGGCCATCGCCCGCAGCTGCTCGATCGCGGGCAGCAGCTCCGCGGTCGAGATCGCAAAGCCCAATCCATTCGCCGTCGACCCGACGTCTGTGGACGACACGAGCGTCGTGATGCCGACAACTCGACCGAGGGCGTTGACCAACGGACCGCCGGAGTTGCCGGACGAGATCGCCGCGTCCGTTTGGATCAAGCCTTTCAGCGTCGCCGATTCGGTCGAGAGGGTCCGGTCCAACGAGGAAACGATCCCCAACGTGACGGTGGGATCACCATCGAGGTCCAGCGCATAGCCGATCGCCAGCACCTCGTCGCCGATGCGCACATCGCTCGTCGCCGCGAACGTCGCCGCGGCGAGCCCATCGACATCGACGCGCAACAAGGCGAGGTCGCGTGATGGATCGGCGATCACCACTGCTGCTTCACGTGGTTCGCTCTCACCGTTGAGGCGGACGTGGACCGTCTTGGCCTCGCCGACGACGTGAGCGTTGGTGAGGATCTCGCCGTCGGACGTGATGATCAAGCCCGTGCCCATGCTCTCGCCACGGCGACCGTCGACCACGAGGTTCGTCTGCACAGCGACGACGCTCGGGGCAACGTCGTTGGCGACCTCCTCGACGTCGAGCCGCGGCAGGTCTTCGTCGCGAGGCGTCACGACAGCCACGCCAAGCGTCGACGGCTTGCGCGGCGGCGCCGATCGCTGCTGCGCCCACTGCACGCCGATCAAGGCCCCGATCAACCCGGCCAACCAGACGATCATCACCAGCCCCATCGACAGGAGGAACGGTCGCCCCGGCATCCCGAACAGCTGCCGTCGAGGTCGTTCGGGCGGGTCGTCGGGCGCGACGGGACGCAGGTCAGGAGGCGGGAGATTGGACTCGATGATCTTCTATCGGCAGCACCCACCAGACTTTTGAGTCACCCGGTCGGAACGCCCACGGCTTCGAGGATGATGTCCCGGAAGAAGGCCTTGGCCACGTCGTCGGCGAGATGCACCCCGCCGTCACCGCGGGAAAGGTGGTCGGTGATCTCCGCTGACCGCGCTTCCCAGTCGAGCACCTTGACGTTCGGATGGGTGTCCGGCAGCGAGCGGATGATCGCGTTGTTACGGTCGATCCAGGGCTTGTCGGCCTTGACCGTCATCACGATCACCAGTGGGAACTCGGCGGGTGGCAGCTCGGCGAGCAGCGATTCGTACTGCTGGCGAGTGACCGTGCCGTT
>DATBKA010000245.1:0-8226 GCA_036556105.1 Ilumatobacteraceae bacterium
GGCACGGTCGTCAAGCAGCGGCCCAAGAAGTGCACGACGCTAGTTCGGGAAGACGGCAGCCAGATCCTGACCGTCGAGTTCAGCAAGCCGTCGGCAGCCAGCGCGCAGCCGTACTCGATGACGGTGCCGGGCGTGGATGGTGCCGAAATCAAGGTCGTGGTGCCCTGAGTGATGAGTGGAGCCGAGCAAGCAGTGAGTACCGTGCGAACCGTGAACAAACGGCCGGCGAGGAGGCGTTCGGGCATCGCCCTGGTCGTGCTGACCGCGGCTTTTCTGCTCGCCGGTTGCGCCCGCGATGCTCCTCAGGACACTTGGAAGCCGGCAGGTGAGAACGCCCAGTCGATCCAGAATCTTCAGTGGTGGGTGTTCCTCCTCGCGGGCATCATCGGCCTGATCGTCTTCGGGGCGATCGTCTACGTCGTCATCCGCTTCCGCGATCACGGTCAAGAGATGCCTCGACAGACGCACGGCAAGCCGGCGTTGGAGATCGGCCTCACCATCCTTCCGGCCGTCATCCTCATCGCCGTCGGCATCCCGACGGTCGGCAAGGTCTTCTCGCTCAACAAGACCAGCGATACGCAGTGCGTCGTCAACGTCACCGGTCAGCAGTGGTGGTGGGAGTACGAGTACCCGGTGCAGTCCTGCAACGGCGTCGAGATCGCCCAACCCATCGTCACCAGCGGCGAGCTCGTGCTGCCCACCAAGACGCACGTGCTGCTGCGCGTCACCAGCAACGACGTCATCCACTCGTTCTGGATCCCCAAGCTCAACGGCAAGCGCGATGCTGTGCCGGGGCGCATCCATCCGTTGCGCATGGAAGCCGACCATCCCGGCATCTTCGCCGGGCAATGCACCGAGTTCTGCGGGCTCAGCCACGCGCGCATGCGCATGGACGCGGTGGCGCTCACCGTCACCGACTTCAGCACGTGGGTCAGCAACCAGCTGACTCCGGCCGACAAGCCGACCGACGCGGCGGCACTCGCCGGCGAAGATCAGTTCCGCACGCAGTGCTCGCGCTGTCATCAGGTCAACGGCCTGATGGAGGAGAACCCTGATGGCACGGTCTCCGAGAAGCCGGTCATCGCCTTCCCCGACTTGTACGTGGTCGCCGGCAACGCCCCCAACCTCACCAAGCTGATGAGCCGTACCACGTTCGCCGGGGCCACGTTCGATCTCCTCACGCAGGAGTGCCGCGACCGGTTGTACAGCGCCAGCCCCGAGGAGTTCGGCGCGCTCTACCTGAAGGGAGTCACGCCGGAGTGCTTCAACGAGCCGGAGTTGCGCGACTGGATCCGCAACGCGCCGGCCAAGAAGCCGATGTTCTCGAGCGAGGCGCAGAAGGCTGAGAGCGGTGGCAAGTACCGCGGCATGCCCAACCTCAACCTCACCGACGATCAGATCGATCAGATCATCGCCTATCTGATCGAGCGGAAGTAAGGAAGCGCGCAGATGGCAATCATCGAACGACCCTCCGGCGTTCCGGCCGTTCCGACCGGCATGTCACCGGAGTTCGTCACCCCGTCGACGGCCCTCGGTGTGTTTCGGCGACCCGTCACCACCACTGGCTGGAAGGCGTGGATCTTCACCGTCGACCACAAGAAGCTCGGCCTCATGTACAGCACTGCGGCGTTCTGCTTCTTCATCGTCGGCGGCATCGAAGCACTGTTGATCCGCACGCAGCTGGCCACGGCCGACAACACGGTGCTCGGCGCGAGTGTCTACAACCAGATGTTCACGATGCACGCCACGACGATGATCTTCCTCTTCGTCATGCCGATGACGACCGGTCTGGCCAACTACTTCCTGCCGTTGCAGATCGGCGCTCGCGACGTCGCCTTCCCGCGCCTCAACGCCTTCGGTTTCTGGTGCTTCCTGTTCGGCGGCATCTTCCTCAACACCTCGTGGTTCCTCGGCGGTGCCGCCGACGGTGGCTGGTTCATGTATCAGCCCAACGCCAGCTCGCTGTTCTCGCCGAGCCACGGCATCGACTTCTGGGCACTCGGTCTGCAGATCGCCGGCATCGCCTCGCTGACCAGCTCGCTGAACCTGATCGTCACGGTGCTGAACATGCGCGCTCCGGGCATGACCTTGATGAAGATGCCGATCTTCACGTGGATGGCGCTGGTCGTGCAGTTCCTGCTCGTGTTCGCCATCCCGGTGATCACCGTGGCGCTGTTCCTGCTGATGTTCCAGCGCAACTTCGGCGCCCAGTTCTTCAACGTCGACGCGGGCGCGGATCCGCTGCTCTGGCAGCACCTGTTCTGGATATTCGGGCACCCGGAGGTATACATCCTCATCTTGCCCAGCTTCGGCATCGTCAGCGAGGTGCTGCCGGTGTTCAGTCGCAAACCGCTCTTCGGCTACAAGTTCGTGGTCTTCTCCGGCGCGGCGATCGGCTTCGTCGGCTGGGGCGTGTGGGCGCACCACATGTTCGCCAGCGGTCTCGGCCCTGTCAGCGTCGCCGTGTTCTCGGTCAGCACGATGCTGATCGCCATACCGACTGGCGTGAAGATCATCAACTGGACGTTGACGATGTGGGGCGGCAAGCTGCACTTCACCACGGCCATGCTGTTCGCGATCGGCTTGATCGTCGAGTTCACCATCGGCGGACTGTCCGGCGTCACCCACTCGGTGTCGCCGTCCGACACGCAGCAGACCGACACCTACTACATCGTCGCCCACTTCCACTACGTGCTGTTCGGTGGTGCCGTGTTCGGGCTCTTCGCCGGCTTCTACTACTGGTGGCCGAAGGTCTTCGGCAAGTTGCTCAACGAGACGCTCGGCAAGTGGAACTTCTGGTTGATGGTGATCGGCACCAACCTCACCTTCGGGCCGATGCACATCCTCGGTCTGCAGGGTCAGCCGCGGCGCATGGTCGTGTGGCCGGAGAAGCTGACCGGCGAAGGGTTCTTCGATCTGCACTTCTGGAACGCGGCGGCCAGCGTCGGCGCCTACATCCTGGCCATCAGCGTGTTGGTGTTCATCATCAACGTCTGGCACACGACGCGCAAAGGCGCCGCGTCCCCGCTCGATCCATGGGATGCGCGCAGCCTGGAGTGGCTCACCACCAACCCGCCGAAGGAGCACAACTTCGACACGATCCCGCACGTGCATGCGCTCGACGAGTACTTCCATCGCAAGTACGAAGAGGTCGACACCGACGACGGACCGCGGCTCGTCAAAGTCAAGACCGCCGAGGAACTGCAAGCCGAGCAAGAGGCCAACGCCGACAAGCACATCCACATGCCGTCGCCGTCGTACTGGCCGATCGTGCTGGCGTTCGCCCTGCCGATCATGGCCTACGGGATCATCTACTCGATCGTGCTCACCGTGGTGGGTGGGGCGATCTTGCTGCTCGGCATGTTCGGTTGGGCACTCGAACCGTCGGTCGCCGACGAGTCCGACTACGACCCGCCGCCGCCAGGCGGCGGCAGCAGCGTGGAGATGGCACATGTCTGACGCGGCCATCACCGCTCCGGTCGTCGACCACGGTCACGACGACCACGACGCGCACGCCGGCCATCCGCCGACCTCGACCGGGCTCAGCAACAACAAGCTGGCGATGTGGCTGTTCCTCGGCAGCGAGTGCCTCCTGTTCGGTGGGCTGATCTCCACGTACATGCTGTACCGCGGCCGCCACACCGGTTCCCCGGGTCCGGCTCAGCTGTGGGACATTCCGCTCACGTCGGTGTCGAGCTTCGTGCTGCTGATGAGCTCCCTCACGATGGTGTTGGCCGTCAGTGCCGCGGCACAGCGCGACGACCGGCTGACGCGGCTGTGGCTGTCGGTCACGGCCTTGCTCGGAGCCACGTTCGTGGGCGCCCAGGTCTACGAGTTCACGTCCTTCTACCACGAGGGTGTCGGCTTCACGACCAGCCTGTTCAGCTCCAGCTTCTTCACGCTCACCGGCTTTCACGGCATCCACGTCACCGTCGGCATCATCATGTTGATGGCGATGGTCGGCATCATCTCGCGCAGCAAGGTGCCCGGCGACAAGGCCGAGGTCGTCGAACTGATCGGCCTCTACTGGCACTTCGTCGACATCGTGTGGATCGTCATCTTCACGCTCGTCTATCTGATCCCGGCATGAGGTCCCGTCCATGACCAGCACCGAACACACGGATCACGTCGAACACGCAGATCATGCAGATCACGCGGATCACGCGGATCAACCGGCGCACACCGAAGAGCACGGCCACAAGCCGAACAGCTTCTACATCCAGGTCGCCGTCGTGCTCGCCGTCGTCACCGCGCTCGAGGTGGCGCTGTACTACATGGACATCGGCAAGCTGTTCCTCCCGGCGCTGCTGATCCTGATGGCCATCAAGTTCCTCACCGTGGTCTCGATGTTCATGCACCTTCGCTTCGACAACAAGATCTTCAGCTACCTGTTCTACACGGGTCTGATCCTGGCGATCTCGGTGTACGTCGTGGCGTTGCTGACGTTCCGGTTCTTCGACGGAGGCTGACGTTTGCTCGGCGTCACCTTCGCCGACCCGTGGCGGTTCGAGGCCAACCCGGAGGTGTACGTCCTCGTCGGGTTCCTGATCAGTGCCTACGTGTACTCGGTACGCGTCATCGGGCCCCGCGCTGTCGCTGCCGGCGAACGAGTGGTCAGCCGGACCAACATCGGCTGCTTTGCCGGTGCGATGGCCTTGCTGTTCGCGGCCAGCACCTGGCCGATCCACCAGATCGGCGAGGACTACCTCTACTCCGTGCACATGCTGCAGCACATGATGCTCAGCTACTTCATGCCACCGCTGGTGCTGCTGGCCACGCCGACATGGCTGCTGCGTCTCCTCGTCGGTACCGGACGCACGTGGCGCGTCGTCAAGTTCCTCACCAAGCCGGTGGTCGCCGCCGTGTTGTTCAACGTGGTAGTGATGGTCACGCACATCCCACCGATGGTCAACGCCTCGGTGCAGAGCGCGCCGCTGCACTACTCGCTGCACCTCTTGTTGGTGATGTCCGCGCTGCTGATGTGGATGCCGGTCGTCGGGCCCTTCCCGGAGCTGCGCATCAGTCACGCTGCCAAGCCGATCTACCTCTTCTTGCAGAGCGTGGTGCCGACCGTGCCGGCCGGGTGGTTGACGTTTGCCGAAGGTGTCGTCTACAAGCACTACAACCAGCCGGTGCGGGTGTGGGGCATCAGCCCCACCGACGACCAACAACTGGCCGGGGCGATCATGAAGATCGGCGGATCGATCTTCTTGTGGAGCCTGGTCGTGTTCTACTTCTTCAAGCGGTTCGCGCCGACGTGGAAGGAAGACAACACGTATCGGCGGCCACCGTTGACGTTCGAGCAAGTGACTTCGGAGTTCGACAGCACTCCGGCCCCGTCCGAGCGGGTCCCGTAGCCCGCCCGCTCAGTCCCAACGAAACAGGCGCGCCGCGACGAGTGGAGTGATCGCCGCCCACACGGCGAGCACCACCCACGAACGCGTCGGTTCCGTGCCGGCGCTGCTCAACGTCTCGCGCAGCACGTCGGCGAGCGCGCCCGATGGCAGCGCGTGGGCCACGGCCCGGATCGCTCCTGGCAACTTGGCGAAGGGGATGACCATGCCACCGAGCAACAACAGGACGAGGTACAGGCCGTTCTGGGCGGCGAGGTTGACCTCACCGGGCAGCCGTCCGGCGAGCGTCAGACCGATGCCGGCGAAGGCGATCGTGCCGAGAACGACGGCCAGCACCGCCGGCGCCCAGTCGGGTGAGCCCGGCTCCCATCCGAGCAGGTAGGCGACGGGCACCAAGACGGCGAACTGCACGATCTGCACGGCGATCACCGCGCCGACCTTGGCGGCGATGAGGCGCGGTCGCCCGAGCGGCGTGGTGCCCAGTCGCTTGAGCACGTGGTAGCTGCGCTCGAACCCGGTGCCGATGCCGAGGCTGACCATCGCCGTGCTCATCGTTGCCAAGGCGAGGATCCCGGGAGCGAGGAAGTCGATCGGATCCTTGGTGTCCGTCGGCAGCACGTCGACGACGCTGAAGAAGACCATCAGCATCACGGGGATGCCGAGGGTCAGCAGCAGCTGCTCGCCGTTGGACGCGACGCGCCGTAGTTCGGCACGCAGTTGAACGAACGTCAGTCTCATCCCGCCTGCCCATGGCGGCGGTCGGCGGTGAGACGGCGAAACACATCTTCGAGTCGTTGACCGCCGGCGCGCAGGTCATGCAGCGGATGGCCGTTCGCCTCCAGCCACTCGCCGAGTTGGGCCATCAACCGCGGTTGTGGCGGGGCGTCGACGACGTACTCGTCGGCACCGACTTTGGCAGCGACGATGCCCGTCGCAGCGGCGAGGGCGCGCAGGTCGAGGTCGACGTCGCTGCGGAAGCGGATCTCGTCGTACCCGCGGCGCAACTCGGCCAGCGTGCCGGCGGCGACGAGCGAGCCTTGATCGATGATGACGACGTGATCGGCGAGCCGCTCCGCTTCGTCGAGCTCGTGCGTGGCCAGCACGACCGCGCAGCCACCGGCGGCGAGGTCACGGATGATCGTTCGAATCGCGTCGCGGCCGTTGATGTCGACGCCGGAAGTCGGTTCGTCGAGGAACGCCACCTGCGGCTTGGCCGCCAGCGCCAACGCCAGGGCGACGCGTTGACGCTCACCTCCGGAGAGACGCCTCCACGTGGTCTTGCCGCGCGTCGTCAGTCCGACGGCGTCGACGAGTGCCTCGGCGTCAGCCCCGTTGCCGTAGAGCGCGGCGTAGTGGCGAACGGTCTGCAGCACCGTGGAGCCGGGGTACACGCCACCTTCTTGCAGCATGACGCCGATGTGCTTGCTCAGTGCCCGTTGGTGCGTCGCCGGGTCGAGCCCGAGCACACGCACCTGGCCTTGCGCTGCCTTCCGGTAGCCCTCGCAGACCTCGATCGTCGAGGTCTTGCCGGCTCCGTTCGGGCCCAGCACCGCCGTCACCTGTCCGGCCTCGGCGGTGAACGAAACACTGTCGACGGCGATCACGTCGCCGTACCGAACCGTCAACTGATCGATCTCGACGGCAGCCACGAGGTGCGACCCTACGCTGAACGCTCTTCGATCGGCGACCCTGCCCCACTAGTCTCTTCGCACTGTGATCGATGTCCGTTTGTTGCGATCCGACCCCGACGCGGTCCGCAAGGCCCTCGCTCGACGTCATCAACCCGACGTGCTTGAACAGCTCGAGCGGGCGATCTCGTTCGACACGCTGTCGCGCGAGATCGTCGCCAAGCGCGATGCGATCAGGGCGGAAGTCAACGAGCTTTCGAAGACCGTAGGGCGGCTCCGTCAGAGCGGCGACGCCGATGGTGCCGAGGAGGCGCAATCGAGGAGCCGAGCCCTCGGCGAGCAGGAGCGCGTGCTGGCCACGGAGTTCGACACCGTGCAGACCGACTTGCGCGACGTGCTGCTGCGGATCCCCAACTTGCCGCACCCCGATGCGCCGGACGGTGTGGGCGACGTCGACAACCCGGTGGTCAAGGGTCCGGTCAATCTCGCTCAGGAGTACCCGCCGCACCGGCGCGTGCCTCACTGGGAGACCGGTGCTGCCCTCGGGATCCTCGACAACGAGCGGGCGACGAAGATCAGCGGGGCGATGTTCACGATGCAACGACGTGAAGGCGCGGCGCTCGTGCGCGCCTTGTGCCAATACGCGCTCGACAGCAACGTGGACGAGTTCGAGGAGATCCGCCCGCCGTCGTTGGTGACGACGGCGACGCTGACCGCCACCGGCCAGTTGCCGAAGTTCGCCGACGATGCGTACAACATCGAGCGCGACGATCTGTGGTGCATCCCGACCGCCGAGGTGCCGTTGACGTCGCTGTACGGCGGCGAGGTCATCGACGCCGAACGGCTACCGATCAAGATGATGGCGTACACGCCGTGCTACCGCCGCGAGGCCGGGTCCGCGGGGCGCGACACCCGCGGCATGCTGCGTGCCCACGAGTTCGACAAGGTCGAGATCCTCGCGGTCGCCGCGCCGGAGCAGTCGGCAGAGCTGCTCACGGAGATGATCGGTCGCGCCGAGAGGTTGATCGATGGTCTCGGCTTGCCGTATCGGATCATCGAGATCTGCACCGGCGACATGGGTCAGAGCCACCATCGCAGCTTTGACATCGAGGTCTACGCGCCCGGTTGCGACAACTGGCTCGAGGTCTCCTCGATCTCGTGGTTCAGTGACTACCAGGCTCGGCGAGCTGACGTTCGCTTCCGGGTCGCCGGGCAGAAAGGCACGCAGATCGCCAACACCCTCA
>DATBKA010000246.1:0-5823 GCA_036556105.1 Ilumatobacteraceae bacterium
CCAAGTTGCGCCGGGCATGCACGATCAAGATCGGACGCCCCATCGACGTCGAGCGGTATCGCGAACGCGACGACGCGCACATGATGCTGCGCCAGATCACGGACGAGTTGATGTTCGAGATCCGCGAGCTCACCGGCCAGGAGTACGTCAATCACTACGCCGGCAAGACCGCCGAGACGGAACCGACCGTCGTGGCCAAGGTTGCCCAAGTCGGCGCACCAACCGCGTTGGCCACCACGTAGCGCCCCTTATTTCCAGATCTGAGCAGGTGAGCTGCTCGTAGACTCGACCCATGGCCGATATCACGATCACGCTCCCGGATGGTTCGCAACGTGCCCTCGCCGAGGGTGCCACCGCGACCACCGTGGCGGAGTCGATCGGCGCACGGCTTGCCAAGGCGGCGGTCGCCGCCGACGTCAATGGTGAGGAGTGGGATCTCGAGCGGCCGTTGCCGGACGGAGCACAGGTCGCGATCGTCACCGGCGACAGCGAAGAGGGTCGTCACGTGTTGCGCCACTCGACGGCGCACGTGATGGCGCAAGCGGTCACGCAGCTGTTCCCGGGCGCCAAGTTCTCCATCGGCCCCGCCATCGAGAACGGCTTCTACTACGACTTCGAACTGCCGGGCGGCCAGACGTTCAGCGACGACGACCTCGCCGCGATCGAGGCGCGCATGACCGAGATCATCAAGGCCGATCAACCCTTCGTCCGCGACGAGGTCACGCCCGCAGAGGCGTTGCAACTGTTCGCCGATCAGCCGTACAAGCGCGAGATCATCGAGCGTGTCTCGGCGGGTGCCGCCGACAGCGAGGACGCCGGCGAGATCGGCGGTGGCGAGACCATCAGCATCTACCGCAACACACCCGAGTTCGTCGACCTGTGTCGCGGTCCGCACGTACCCTCGACGGGCAGGCTCGGCCACTTCAAGCTGATGAAGGTCGCCGGGGCGTATTGGCGGGGCAACGAGAAGGGCCCGATGCTGCAGCGCATCTACGGCACGGCGTGGGAGAGCAAGGCCGCGCTGGCCGAGCACCTGCACCGGTTGGAGGAGGCGGAGAAGCGCGACCACCGCAAGCTGGCGACCGAGCTCGATCTGTTGAGCTTTCCGTCAGAGCTCGGCGGGGGATTGGCCGTGTGGCACCCGAAGGGCGCGATCGTTCGCAAGCTGATGGAGGACTACAGCCGGGCTCGCCACGCCAGCGGTGGCTACCAGTTCGTGTTCACACCGCACCTGTCGAACGGCAACCTGTTCCAGACGTCGGGTCACCTCGGCTTCTACAAGGACGGCATGTACCCGCCGATGGAGATGGACAACGGCACGTACTACATGAAGCCGATGAACTGCCCGATGCACTGCCTGATCTTCGCGGCAAGGCAGCGCAGCTATCGGGAGCTGCCGATGCGGCTGTTCGAGCTCGGCACGGTCTACCGCTACGAGCGGGCCGGCACGCTGCATGGCCTGATGCGCATCCGCGGCTTCACCCAAGACGACAGCCACATCTTCTGCACCGAAGATCAGCTGCAGGACGAAGTCGCCTCGTTGCTCGACTTCGTGATGAGCGTGCTGCGCGCGTTCGGGTTCGACGAGTTCACCGCCAACCTGTCGACGAAAGACCCGAACAAGTACGTCGGCGACGACGCGATCTGGGAGAAGGCCACCGAGGCGCTGCGCGCCGCGCTCGTCAAGTACGGGTTGCCGTACAAGGTCAAGGAAGGCGACGCCGCTTTCTACGGACCGAAGATCGACATCGACGTGCGTGACGCGATCGGCCGCACGTGGCAGCTGAGCACGATCCAAGCCGACTTCAACCACCCGGAGCGATTCGATCTCGAGTACGTCGGCGCCGACAACGCCCGCCACCGGCCGATCATGTTGCACCGCGCCTTGTTCGGTTCGATCGAGCGCTTCTTCGGGGTGTTGCTGGAGCACTACGCCGGGGCGTTCCCCACATGGATCGCCCCCGTCCAGGCGCGCGTGCTGCCCGTCGCCGACGCCCACCAGGCCCATGCCGCGCTGCTCGTCGAACGTCTCGTCGCCGAGGGCTTCCGCGCCGATCTCGTCGAGGCCAGCGATCAACTCGGCAAGCGCATTCGTGCCGCCAAGCTGGAGAAGATCCCCTACGTGCTGGTGGTCGGCGACGACGACGTCGCCGCCAACACGGTCGGCGTCAACCCCCGCGGTGGCGAGGTCGAGCGCGGCGTGTCGGTCGACGACTTCGTCGCCCGGCTGCACAGCGAGATCGCCGCCCAGCTGGCGATGGCATAGCTCCTACGGCGAGGCACCGGGCACTGACACGGCGAGGTCGTCGTAGAGCTCGTTCGGGTCGACAGCCAGCCCGCGCCCTTGGAACCAGCCGCAGATGTTCTCGCAGTCGCGGCGCAGGTAGGTGAAGCCTTGCGGGTTGCCCACCAGATCGACGGCTTGGGGAACGTCGATCAACACGACGCGTCCGTCGTGGACCAAAACGTTGTAGGCGGACAGGTCGCCGTGGGCGTATCCGGCGTCGGCAAGTCGCACCAGCGCGTCGCGGACCTGGGCGAACCAGCCCGCAGCTTCGGCGGATGATGGTCGCGTCTGCACGAGGCGCGGCGCGGCGACACCATCCTCGTCGCCGATGAACTCCATCATCAGCTCCGTTCCCGCCAGCTGCACCGGGTAGGGGACGGCGGCTCCGGCCGACCACAGCCGCGACAGCACGGCGAACTCGGCGGCCGCCCACTGCCCGGCGATCAGCTGGCGACCGAAGTCGGTGCGCGTCTCGACGGCGCGAGTCTCGCGGCTCTTGCGCATGCGCCGGCCTTCGAGATAGCCGGCGTCGCGGTGGAACATGCGGTGGTGCGAGTCGCGGTACCGCTTGGCCGCGAGCAACACGGTGCGTCCGCCATGAGAGCGGCGCACGAGCGAGACGTCGGCCTCCTTGCCCGTCTTGAAGACGCCGAGGTCGGTGTCGACCGCAGCTGCGGAGGTGATCACCCATTCGGGCACGGGTGATGGGCCGTGCGTGGCATCGCCGTACGTCGAGTAGGTGGTGTCGTCGACATCGTCGATGTCGTCGATCCGGTCGGTGATGGGCGCGTCTGCTGCCCAGGATGGTTCGAAATCGTCGTCGTCGAACCGGCGGCGTGTACGTGTAGACACGTGAACTCCTCGGTGCTCGGTGGCACCGATCCGTTCGGTGCCTCAGTCGGTAGCAGGGGCGTGGAGAACGGAGGCGATGGTGTTCACACGGGCCTCCTCTCCGCGCCGATGGCGCTCCTCGAACGGACAACGTCCAGCGTAGCCGTGAAGATCTGTCGGACGGCGACTAGTTTCGCCGTGTGGACACCATCGAGCGCTTGTGGAACGGGTGGCGTGCCGCGTACGTCGGCTCCGTCGTGCCGCCGGCACCCGGCGAGGGCAGCCTGTTCACGCGCATCCTCAACTCCGGCCTCAGCGACGAGGAGAGCTACATCGTCCACCGCGGCAGCAAGGTCTTCGCGCTCCTGAATGCGTTCCCATACGGGTCCGCGCACACACTGGTGATGCCCTACCGCGAGGTTGCGAACCTCGAAGACCTCGACCACGAAGAGGCTGTCGAGCTGTGGTCGACCGTCACCGACACGGTGTGCGCGATCAAGGCGGCGTATCACCCTGGCGGGATCAACGTCGGTCTCAACCTGGGCCGGCCCGCCGGTGGCAGCGTCAGCGAACATCTGCACGTCCACGTCGTGCCGCGCTGGGTCGGTGACGGCAACTTCATGACTGCGATCGCCAACACGCGCATGCTGCCCGAAGCGCTGGCCGACACGGCGGCCAGGCTGCGCGCTGCCTGGCCCCGATAGCCTGACCGCAGGCATGAGCGACACCGAAGACCTTCGCGACGCGCTACCCGACGACCTCAACGCAACCGAGTACGTCGGGCCGTACCGATTCCCCGACAACAGCCGGCGCCGTCGTCCGGCGTACTTGTACCTCGCCATCGCTGCGGTCTGCGTGGCGCTGTGGCTGTGGAGACGCGGCGACGACCCGGTGCTGGTCAACACCGGGATGTTGTGGGCGGCGTTGTTGCTGGTGGCCGTGGCGGTGCTGTCGTTCACATCCGGGTGGCGGATGCACGTCGACGAGAAGCAGGCGCTCGTTGCCGCGCAGGGCGCAGTCGGCTTCGCCGTCGGCCACGCCTCGGCACAGCAGGTGTGGCGTGGGCTGCGCAGCCGGCCGACGTGGCGTGTGCTCGTCTATTCGGCGGAGAGCCCGCCTCGGCAACGGGCGCTGGTGCTCGTCGATGCGATCGACGGCAAGGTCGTCGAGCACCTGACCGAGGCCAACCCCGAGGAGGATTGGGCCGCCGACTGACCGCTGGCGCGCTTGGTCAGCCGTCGCCCTCGGCGACCGCGGCAAGGGCGCGCAGCAGGCGGCCGAGGTCGAGCGCGCCCGTGCGCAGCCCGTTCAGCGTGTCGGCATCCCACGCATCTGCGGGTACCAGTTCGATCGCCTGGGCGATCGCCTCGGCGTCGGGTCGGCAGTGCATCAGGCCGGCGGCGATGGCGATCTGCTCGTCGACCTCAGCGATGATCCCGGCGGTGACGTCGTCAGGGGCGTCGCCGCGTGCCTCGCGCAACCGGCGAGGGATCGATCGGAACGCGACCGCCAGGTCGCTGGGTGAGGAGCTCGGCATGAGCACCATCGTGGCACTCGTCGGCGGAGCTGTCGACGCACCGGGGACTCATCCATCGGCGAGATAGGCTGGTCTCCCATGTTCGATGGAAAGTTCCGTGCGCCGATCGATCGTGCCGTGAAGCCGATCGGCCAGGTGCTGCGCCGCACGGGACTGTCTCCGGACCACCTCACGATCATCGGCCTCGTCGTCGCCGGCGGTGCCGCGGTGGCCATCGGCTTCGGCAGGCTCACGTTGGGGTTGTTGCTCGTGATCCTCGCGGCACTGCCCGACCTGTTCGACGGCGCGCTGGCCAAGGCATCCGACTCGTCGAGCCAGCGCGGTGCCTACTTCGACTCGGTCGTCGACCGCGTCACCGACGCCACGATCTTCGGCGGCGTCGCCTGGTACTTGGCGTCGCACGACTCGCCGCACATGGCGATCCTGCCGTTCGCGGTCATGGCTTTGAGCTCGGTCATCTCGTATCAGCGGGCCAAGGCCGAGTCGTTGGGGCTCGACGCCAAGGGCGGGCTGATGGAGCGCGCCGAGCGGATCATCGCCTTGTGCATCGGTCTGCTGTTCTCGGTGCTGTTGATCCCGATGTTGTGGGTGATGCTCGTCCTCACCGCGGTCACCGCCGTGCAGCGGTTCGTCAAGGTCTGGAAGCAGGCGGCAGTCGCTCCCGTCACGGCGGCACGCATCGAGATGCGTCGCAGCAAGCGGCAGACCCGCCGCGTCGTGCGTACCGAGCGGCGGCGCACACGCATCTCGCGGCCCGGCCGCCACGCTCGATAGCCAAACCCGCGCCCGATGGCCGACAGCGAGCTTGCCGACGTCCGACGACGCCTGACCAACGCTGCGACCGTCAGCTCCTACCGCCTTGGTTCGCTCGCGGCGCGGCTGATGCCGGGACCCATTGCCGGCGCCGCCGCCGCCTCCTTCGGGTTCGGGGCCAGCTTGGCGAGTCCGGCCAAGCGGCGCGTCATCGCCCGCCACCTCCAACGGGTCAATCCGCAGCTGCATGGACACGCCTTGCGAGTCGCCGTGCAGCAGGCGTTCGACTACTACGCCCAGTACTACATCGAGAGCTTCCGGCTTCCGGCCCTGCCCAAGTCCGTGGTGCACGACCACTTCACGGTCGAGGGCTGGGACCACGTCGCCGCTCCGGTCGAGCTCGGCAACGGTGTCA
>DATBKA010000247.1:0-1619 GCA_036556105.1 Ilumatobacteraceae bacterium
GCGTGCCCGCACTTCGGCTTGGACGATGGCGGCCATCTCGCCGTTGGGCATCGCCCCGGCGTTGGGCACCCGGGCGATCACGCCGATGTCGCCCGCCGCCTCGCTGAGCAGGACGAGGCGACCGTCACCGGCCGCGGCGGCGTGCAGAGCGGCTCGCGCCGTGTCGGTCGAGAACGTCACCGTGAACACCGTTCCCGGCAGCACCACCGCCGGGACGGCGAGGATGGGCAGAGTGAGCTGACGGGTATCGAGATCAGACATGGTTGAGAGGGTAACGACAGGAAAGTTGAGTTGCTACCGCTCAGCTTTGGCCTGGGCGTTGGCGGCCAAGCCGAGCGCGTCATCCCAGCTCACCCGCTCGGCGAGCAACTTCCGGTAGGGCATCACCAGCCGTGGCAGGCCGACTCCGAGCACGCCACGCAGCCGCCCCTGATGGCCATAGAGGGCGACGAACTTGCCGTCGAGATCGCCGGTGACGACGCGCACGTCGTCGTCGCCGTGGGCGCGGCCGACGAACTGGATGCGGCTGTCGAATTGGTCGCTCCAGAAGAACGGCACAGGCGAGTACGGAGTGGGCGCAGCGCCGCCCAGTTCGGTGAGCAGGTTCTCGGCGGCCACGGCGCCTTGTTCGGCGGCGTTGGTCCAGTGCTCGATGCGCATCTCTTCGCCCGCCTCACCGAACAATGCGTTCGGCCAGCGGACGGCATCGCCCGCGGCATACACACCCTCGGCGGCGCGCAGGTGTTGCGAGCAGACGACGCCGTCGCGCAGTTCGAGGCCGCTGCCCTCCAGCCACGCCGTGGCCGGGGCCACTCCAATTCCGACGACCACGACATCGCCGCGCACGACCTCGCCGTCGGAGAGCTGAACGCCGGTCACCTGGCCGCCGGCACCGACGATCGCGTCGAGTCGCGTGTCGCAGCGGATCCGAACACCGTTGCGCCCGTGAACCCTGGCGACGACCTCGCCCATCTCGGCACCGAGGCCGCGCATGAGCGGTGCACGCGCAGCTTCGATCACCTCGACGTGGCAGCCGTGCCCCGCCGCGGTCGCGGCCACCTCGAGGCCGATGAAGCCGGCGCCGATCACGACGACGTCGGCTGCCTCGACGAGACGGCGACGGAGGTCGAGGGAGTCGTCGAGCGTGCGCAACGTCACGATGCCATCGAGCTCAGGCTGGTTCGGCAGGAGGCGCGGCTCGGTCCCGGTGGCGATGATGACACCATCCCCGGCGACGACGTCTCCGCTGGCGAGCGTGACGGCGCGATTGGCGGCATCAAGACTCGTGGCGCGCACGCCCAGGCGAAGATCGAGATCGAGGCTGGCGAACTCCTCCGGCTTGCGCAACTGGATCCGCTCCGGCTCCCAGTCGCCCTTCAACAACATCTTGCTGAGCGGCGGCCGGTCGTACGGCAGATGGCGCTCGGCACCGATCGCCGTGATCGTGCCGGTGTATCCAGCGAGACGCAGCGACTCGCAAGCGCGCAATCCCGCCAGCGACATGCCGACCACGACGATCCGCTCCATCGGTTCAGCTTCGCACTTCGCCGTACGCTCGCGGCCAATGAACGAGACGATCACTCTCGAGGGCTGGCACGGTCCCTGGCCCGACGACGACA
>DATBKA010000248.1:0-1913 GCA_036556105.1 Ilumatobacteraceae bacterium
GTGGCCGCGAATCGTGGCCGCGAACTTCGACCAGTCAGGCTCCATGTCACCCTGCGGGAAGCCGTAGAACGGCACGATGGCGACGACCTTGTCGGGACGGCCGGCGGCGATGAGGAACGACAACATGCCACCCATGCAGAAGCCGACGACTCCGATCCCGCGCCCGGTGACCGCGGGGTGACCGGCGAGGAAGTCGATTGCCCCACTCATGTCGCGTGCCGCGCGATCCGGCGGCATCGACTGCATCAGCTGCGCGGCCTTGTCCATCTCGTCGTGGCCGGCGAGCTCGCCGTGGTAGAGGTCGGGAGCGAGGGCGACGAAGCCGGCGTCGGCGAGCCGATCGGCGACCTGCTTGATGCCCCATTCGAGCCCCCACCACTCCTGGATGACGAGGATCCCCGGGCCGCTTCCGCCGTGCGGCACCGCCAAATACCCCGACGCTTCGGAGCCGTTGCTGGGGAAGGAGACCATTTCAGCCATGGCCGAAAGTTAGCCTCAGCCCAGCAGGTCGCGGACCACGTCGAGCCACAGCTGCGTCGTCAGTCGCAGCGACTCGACGTCGATGCGCTCGTCGTTGCCGTGGAAGCGCCGACCGAACTCGGCGGGCTCGACCTCGGGGCTGAACAGCCCGGTGCCGTAGGCGATCGCACCCATGTTGCGGTAGATGCGCGCGTCGGTGAAACCGACGACGAGCTGCGGCGTGGCCCGAGCCGTCGGGAACGGCTTGGCGATGGCCCGCTCCAGACTGTTCCACAACGGGTTGTCGGTCCGGCTGATCGAGGCCGGGTCGTCCATGATCACCTCGACGTCGACCTTGTCGTACAGATCGCCCAGCGCGGCGCGGAGGTGGGCGGTCACGTCGTCGTGCCCCTCCCCTGGCAACGTGCGCACGTCGACGCCGATCTCGACGCTGTCGGGGATCACGTTCGTCTTCATCCGTGCTGGCCCGCCGCCGGCGATCGTGTTGCAGGAGAACGTGGTGTGCGTGCACGAGTGGAGGAACACCGCCGGGCCGGGGTGCGGCAATGAGTCGAGGAAGTCGTCGATCCGCTTCTCGTCGAGCAGATTGCGCTTGGTCTCGTCGTCGACACCCAGCGAGTCGACGGTCGACGTCCACAGCTCGTGGAACCGCGGCGCCGGCTTGTACTCACCGATGCGTTGCATCACGGCGGCCGCCGTCATCAACGCGTTGTCGGCCTTGTACGGCGTCGAGCCGTGGCCAGGCGTGCCGCGCACTCGCAGCCGCCGCCAGGCGACACCTTTCTCGCCGACATTGATCGAGATGTACGGCTGCTCTTTCGGCCCGGTGTGCAACCCGCCTTCTTCGGTCAGCACGTAGTCGGCGCGGATCGCGTCGGGCTCGTGATCGGCGAACCATTGCATCCCGTGAGCGCTGCCCGACTCCTCGTCGGCGACGGCGAAGTAGATCAGGTCGCCGCGTGGCCGGAACCCCGTCGTCGCCAGGTGCCGGAAGGCGACGGCCATCGAGGCGGTGAGGTTGAGCATGTCGACCGCACCCCGGCCCCACACCTCGCCGTCGACGAGCTCGCCCCCGAACGGATCGCGCGACCAGCCGCTCTCGTTGACGGGGACGACGTCGGTGTGACCCATAAGGCACAGGCTGGGCGCCGTCGGGTCGCTGCCCTCGATGCGCGCCACGAGCGAGGCGCGACCCTGGGTCGGTTCGAACTGCTGGAAGTCGAGACCCGTCGAGCCCAAGACAGAGCGCAGCAAGTCGGCGTTGCGCGACTCGTGGCCGGACTCGGCGGTGCCGTCGTTGACGCAGCGGTTGCGGATCATCTGCTGCAACAGCTCGACCGTCTCACCCGTCAACGCGTCGCTCATGGATGCTGCTCCCCCGTCACGTAGGCCTCGGACACCTTCTTCGGCACCACCATCCGCCATGCCTCGAC
>DATBKA010000249.1:0-13057 GCA_036556105.1 Ilumatobacteraceae bacterium
CTTCTGGTTCACCACCACCGGGTGGATGATGTGGAACTACGTCGTCAGCGGCCTGCTGGTCGGCGCCACCTTGGTCACGTTCGACGGTGACCCGGCCCATCCCGGCCTCGACGCGCTGTGGGCCCTCGCCGAGCAGGAGCACATCACCTGGTTCGGGGCCAGCGCGCCGTACTTCATGGCCTGTCGCAAGGCCGGCCTCCATCCCGGCCGCGATCACGATCTCACCAGCCTGCGGGCGGTCGGATCGACGGGCGCGCCTCTTTCGGCGGAGGGCTTTCACTGGGTCTACGACGACGTCAAGCGCGACGTGATGCTGTCGTCGATCAGCGGTGGCACCGATGTCTGCTCGGCGTTCGTCGGCGGCTGCCCGATGGTGCCCGTCGTCGCCGGCAAGATCTCCTGCCGATACCTCGGCGCCGCAGTAGAAGCGTTCGACGACACCGGCAGTGCGGTGATCGGCGAGCAGGGCGAGCTCGTCATCACCAAGCCGATGCCGTCGATGCCGATCGGCTTCTGGGGCGACGACGACGGCTCACGGCTGCGCGCCGCGTACTTCGACACCTACCCGGGCGTGTGGCGGCATGGCGACTGGATCACGATCGACGAAGACGGCAGCTGCGTGATCACCGGCCGCTCCGACGCCACGCTGAACCGCGGCGGTGTACGCATCGGCACCAGCGAGATCTATCGGGTCGTGGAGACGATCGCCGGGATCGCCGACAGCCTGATCGTCCACCTCGAAGACATGGACGGTGGCGGCACCGGTGCACTGGTGCTGTTCGTCGTGCTCGACCCCGGCGTCGCCCTGGACGATGTGGCGGCGCCGATCAAGCAGGCGCTGCGCACCAACCTCTCACCGCGTCACGTCCCCGATGAGATCTACGCCTTGCCGTCGGTCCCGACGACGTTGTCGGGCAAGAAGCTCGAGCTGCCGGTGAAGAAGATCCTGCGCGGTGCCGATCCCGACGATGTCGCCAGCCGCGGGGCGCTGAAGAACCCGGAGTCCCTCGACTCGGTCGCCGAGATCAGAGATTCTCGATGACGACGGCGATGCCTTGGCCAACACCGATGCACATCGCCGCCAACCCGTATCGACCTCCGATGCGATGCAGGTGGTGGGCAAGCGTGGTGACGATGCGCACGCCCGAGCAACCGAGCGGATGACCGATGGCGATCGCTCCGCCTTGTCGGTTGACGATCGCCGGATCGAGCTCCGGCCACTCCCGCAAGCAGGCGAGCGACTGGGCGGCGAATGCCTCGTTCAACTCGACCGCCGACAAGTCGTCCCAGGTCAGGCCCGCTCGGCGCAACGCCTGCCGCGCTGCCTCGACCGGGCCGATGCCGTACAGGTGAGGATCGACGCCGCTGGTGGCCCGGCTGACGATGCGTGCCATCGGTGTGGCCTGCGACTGCTCCAAACCCCGCGACGACATCAGCAACATCGCCGCGGCTCCATCGTTCATCGGCGACGCGTTGCCGGCGGTGACCGTGCCGCCCTGGCGGAACACCGGCTTCAACTTCGTCAGTGTTTCGATCGTCGAGTCGGGGCGGATGCACTCGTCGCGGTCCATCGGCGCCTCGCCGACTTGGACGATCTCCGCGTCGAAGTGGCCGTCAGCCCACGCCGCCGCAGCGAGTTGGTGTGAGCGCAGCGCAAAGGCATCTTGTTCCTCGCGCGAGATCGAGTACTTGTCGGCGAGGACCTCTGCACCTTCCCCGAGCGAGATCGTCCACGCCCCGGGCATCTTCGGGTTGGTCATCCGCCAGCCGAGTGCGGAGTTCCACAGCTGTTCGTGCGAGGTGGGATATCCCTTGGCCGGCTTGAGCAGCACCCATGGAGCACGGGTCATGCTCTCGACACCGCATGCAACGGCGATGTCGGCGTCACCGACTGCGACAGTCCGCGACGCACCGAAGATCGCCTCGATGCCACTGCCGCAGAGACGGTTGACAGTCGCCGCAGGGATCGTCGTCGGCAGGCCGGCCAGCAGCAGCGCCATCCGACCGACGTTGCGATTGTCCTCCCCGGCACCGTTGGCATCGCCGGCGTAGACCTCGTCGATCGACGCCGGATCGACGGTCGGGTTCCGATCGACGACCGCTCGTACGGCGCCGGCGAGCAGATCGTCGGGCCGCACCGCAGCCAGTGCGCCGCCGATGCGGCCGAGCGGCGTGCGCACGGCATCGACGATGAACGCCTCGTTCATGGTCGGACTCCTTCGTAGGCTCGTTCGAGCAGGCCGAGCAGATCGGCTTCGTCGATCGGGCGAGGGTTGACGGTGATCTCCTCGGCCGCCGCATGAGCGGCGCCCGGAAGATCCTCACGCTTGAGCAGACCCTCGTCGCCCTTGAGGTCGGCAAGCCGGGTCGGAACGTTGCTGGCGACGGCGAGATCCCAGAGCGCTCCTGCGGGATCGCCACCGGGCACGCCGAGCGCCTCGGCCAGACGCGCCATCTCGCCGGGCAGCGCCGGTGCGTTGAAGGCGATCGCGTGAGGCAGGATCACCGAGTGGGCGTCGGCGTGGACGAGGTTGAACCGTCCACCGAGCACGTGGCACAGCTTGTGGTGCAGGCCCGTCGACGTCGTGCCGAGGGCGACGCCTGACAGGTAGGCGCCGTACAGCAACGTGCCGCGCGCCTCGACGTCGCCGGGCGACGCCATCACCGTCGGCAGCGAGCGGTGGATCGCCCGCACACCTTCGAGGGCGAGGGCGGACGTGATCGGGTTGTTGCCGGGGGCATACAGCGCCTCCACCGAGTGGGCGAGCGCGTTGAATGCCGACGGGCCGGTGACGTGCGGCGGCAGACCGAGCGTCAGCTCCGGGTCGTAGATGACCGTGCGCGGCAACACGACCGGGTTCTTGCCCGTCTGCTTGTGACGTCCGCCGGTGAGACCGTAGATCGTCGTCTGCTCGCTGCCCGCGTACGTGGTGGGGACGGCGACGATCGGGACGTCGTGGCTCAGCGCCATCGCCTTGGCGAGCCCGGTCGACGAGCCGCCGCCGATGCAGACGACCAGATCGATCGCCGCCTCCGTTGCTGCGGCGCGGGCCCGATCGGCGAGGTCGACGGGCACGTGCTGAGCGACTTCGTCCCACGACAACGCCAGTCGCGACCAGAGCTGGCCGCGGATGTTCTCGGCCGCCGCGACGGTCAACGGATCGGAGATCAACATCACCCGCCGACCATCGAGGCGCTCCACCTCGGCGCCGACCTCGGCGAGCCGTCCCGCGCCGAACACGATCCGTGCCGGCAGCTGGTCGTAGGTGAACGGGTTCATGCCGCCTGGAGGGCGCGCAGCGTGTGGAGCTCGACGTCGGTCGGCTCGGCGGTCGTCTTCAGGTCGCCGGCGAACCGCACCGCCCAACCGGTGGCCGCGATGACTTGCTCGCGGGTGACACCGGGATGGAGGGCGACGACCACGAGCTCGCACGTGTCGGGATCCGGCTCCATGATCGCCAGATCGGTGATGACCCACTTCGGTCCGCCGCCACGCAACCCGAAGCGCTCGCGATCGCCTTTGCCGTCGCCGTAGCCGATCGAGGTACGGAAGTCGCATCGCTCGACGAACGACCGCGCCGACTGGCGCATGATCACCATCACCGCGCCCGCCGAGGCGGCGATCTCCGGTGCACCGCCGGCACCCGGCAGGCGGGTCTTCGGCGACTCGTACGTGCCGATCACCGTCGAGTTGATGTTGGCGAACTTGTCGAGCTGGGCGCCGCTGAGGAAGCCGATGTCGATGCGGCCGGATTGCAACCAGTAGGCGAAGATCTCCGGCACGCTGACCACAGCATCGGACGTCTCCGCCAGCTCGCCGTCGCCGATCGACAGTGGCAATCGGGTCGGCTTCGACCCGATGCAACCCGACTCGTAGATCAGCACCGGAGCGATCGGGTACAGCCGGCGGGCGAGGTTGGAGGCCGTCGACGGCAGGCCGATCCCGACGAAGCACTGGCCGTGGCCCGACGCGGCGAGCTCGCCGAGCTGTCGTGCCGCGTTGACGATCATCAGCTCGTCGGTGGTGTAGTCAGCCATCAGAACCCCACGCTCTCGCGGTACTCGGCGAAGTCGGCCGTACCGATGACGTGCTTGTCGATCCACGCCGTGAACGCGTCGCGGTCCTTGGAGATCGGGTCCCACGCCTTGTAGAACGCGTTGTCGCGTGTCGAGAACCCCATCGCGAAGCTCGGATGGGCGCCGCCCGGCACGAGGCAGACCGCGCTGACCACCCACGCCGGCAGCACGATCGCGCCTGCCACGGGTGGCAGCTCGTCGACGATCTCTTCGACGGTGACGATCGAGCGCGCCGAGGCGAGCACCGCTTCTTTCTGCACGCCGAGCAACCCCCAGATCTGGACGTTGCCATGACGGTCGGCGCGTTGCGCATGGATGACGCCGACGTCGGGATTGAGCGCCGGCACCGCGGCAAGGACCTCGCCAGTGAACGGGCACTCGACGGTCTTGATCGTGGTCGTGTGGTTCGGCAGGTCGGTGCCGATGTAGCCGCGCAGGATCCCGAACGGCAGACCGGCGGCACCGGCGGCGTACCGCGTGGCCATTCCGGCGTGGCTGTGCTCCTCGATCTCCAACGGGTGCGGCCACTCGTTCTCCACCGCGTCGCGGAACCGTTGCAGCGACCCGACGCCAGGGTTGCCACCCCACGAGAAGGTCAGTCTGGTGACGCAGCCGGAGCCGATGAGCTGGTCGTAGGCGACGTCGGGGGTCATCCGCACCAGGTGCAGGTGGCGACGTTGCTGACGGATGATCTCGTGCGCCACGGCGTGCGGGATCAGATGCGTGAACCCTTCGAGCGCCAGTGTGTCGCCGTCGTGGACGTGCGCGGCAACCGCCTCGCGCAACGAAACGATGTCGGCCATTCGAGAACTAGAACTCGACCGGGTACACGCTCGCCTTGCCGGTGCGGATCATCTCCGGCAGCTCCGGTGAGGCGTTCTCCCAGACGAGCAGCATCGAACGCTTGGGGCTGTAGCCCTGATGGCGGATGTCGCCCGGCATCGCGGCCACGTCGCCGGCCTTCATCGTCACCTTGGCCCGCGGCGCGCCGGTGTCGCGGTCTTGCACGTCCCACACGATCTCGTCGCTGAGCTGCACGAACCACTCGACGCGGTCGTTGCCGTGGAACACGGGAAGGATGTACTCCTCGCTGGTCGGGCAGTACAGGCTGGCCTTGCAGACGCTGACGACGCTGGGGTTCCAGGTGACGTCGCTGCGGCTGATGTAGGCGAAGAGGTTGAACGCGGCGACCTCGCTCTCGAACCCAGGCTCGGGATACACCTCGGGCTCGTCTTGCGGCACGTCGGCGAACATCCGGTTGACAGGGTGCGTGGCATCGGTGCGGATCTGCTCGTCACCGGGGACGCTGACCATGCGCGCCGCGGCAACGCGGCGTCGCGTGACGGCGTCGGTGTTGTTGCCGGCCTTCACCCCGAACGGCTTGTCGGTCTCGGCCGGGCTGGCGAACGGGTCGAACGAGGCGTTCGTCCAGTCGTCGAGCATCTGCTTGAACGTGTCGCGGATGAGCGGCGTCTCGAAGTTCTCGGTGTGGTCGAGCTCGGCCTTGCGGTAGGCGTCGTTGAACCTGCCCGCGAACATGTCGACCGTGCCGTAGTGGTTGATGGTGCCGAACACACTGTCGAAGTTGACCGTGCCGTAGAAGAAGTCCCACGCGACGTCGCGCTGGAGTGCGCGGAGGAACACGTCGGCGCTCATCACGTGCTTGCCGGTCGGCCAGGTGATGTAGACGAAGTACTCGTCGCGGGAGAAGTGGAAGGCTCCAAGGTTGAACTGGCGATAGCCCTGTGCGTTGGGCTCGGTCGCTTGGACTTCGGTCACGGTCATGTCGTCGTCTCTTTCGCTCGTGGGGTCGTCTCGGAACTCAGCTCAAACAGATGTCGGCCCACCGCTCGACGGTGTCGTCGCCGAGGATGGTCTGCAACAGGATCACGCTCGGCTGCGCTGCGGTGAAGCGATACGCCGAGTTGGCAGGAAGGAGTGCTTCGTGGCCGCGGCGCAACACGATGCGGCCCATCTTCTTGCCGGCCGGCTCGCCGTCGATGCGCACCGAGCCCTCCTTGTCGGCCGGAACGGCCGGAGCGTCGAGCTTGACGAGATCGATGCTGACCTCGCCATCCATGCAGAGCGGGAACTCGTCGTGGGCGCACGTGCGCCATTCGCTGGTGCCCTCGGCGCGGATCGCCTCCAGGACGTACTGCATGTTCTTGCCGACGGCGACCTTCTCCCACGGCTTCGATGATGCTGCGACCTCGAAGATGTTCGAGAAGGCATAGTTCTTCGCCTGGTCGCTGATCAGCTCGATGCCGCCCTTTTCGTACTCGGCAAGCGACCCGAACTTGGTGACGTACTCGGTCACGCGGTCCCCCTGGATCTCGGTGGTTCGGACAATTTCGACGTTCCGCGAATGTTCGCATTGCGCACACTCGTGCGGTATGTGAACATTGTCGCGGGAGGTGTGAGCAGGTGTCAAGCGGCAGAGTAGCCACCACGACGGTCGATCGTGACTTCGTGCAGTCCCTCGATCGCGGCCTCACGGTGCTGCAGGCGTTCAACGCCGAGCGACCGGCGATGACGCTGGCCGACATGGCCCGGGCAACGGGGTTGACGCGAGCGACGGCAAGGCGTCTGCTGCTGACGCTCGTCGCCCTCGGCTACGTGTGCACCGATGGGCGCACGTTCGAACTGACGCCCCGGGTGCTCGATCTCGGCTTCGCCTACGTGTCGTCGCTGCAGCTCCCCGACATCGCCCAGCCGTTCATGGAAGCGCTGTCCGATCGGGTGCACGAGAGCGTCTCCGCGTCGGTGCTCGACGGTACCCAGATCGTCTACGTGGCCCGGGTCAACACGCAACGGATCATGGGCATCTCCTTGGCGATCGGTTCCCGTCTCCCCGCGGCGTGGACGTCGATGGGCCGCGTCCTGCTCGCTGGTCTGAGCGACTCCCAACTCGACGATTTCCTCGACAATCTCGTCGTCGACGCGCCGACCGCACACTCGATCACCGACATCGAGACGCTGCGCACGGAGGTGATCGCCGTCCGCGCCCAGGGCTACGCGCTGCTCGACCAGGAGCTCGAAGAAGGCATCCGCTCGGTCGCCGCGCCACTGCGCGACCGCCGCGGTCGCACGCTGGCGGCGATCAACGTCGGTACTCACGCGGCGCGCGTCACGTTGAAGGAGCTGCGCGGTGTCATCCTGCCCGCGCTGCTGGCGACGGCGCGCAGCATCGAGAGCCAGTTGGCGAAGCGGTGATCGACGCGCCGCACCCCTTGCTCGACCGAGTGATGGTGCTCGTCGACCAACTGCGCCGACGTGGCATCGACGTCACCACCGGCGCGGTGATCGATGCCGCTGCGGCTCTGACCCACCTCCCACTCGACGAGCCGAACTCGCTGAAAGCAGGGCTGCGGGCGACGCTGGTCAAATCGTCGGACCCGACCGGCGAGTTCGAGCGCGCCTTCCGAGTCGTGTTCGGTGGCCTCGGCCGCTCGGCAGTCACCGCCGCCGACAGCGACGACCAGGCTCCGATCGCGGCGACGCCGAGCGAGTTGTCCGGCGCACTCATGCAAGCGATGCAACGCGGCGACGAGTTGGAGATCGCCCTGCTCGCCCAGCAAGCGGTCGATGCGTTTGCCGGGTTCGAGGACGAGCAGGCGCACAGCGAGCGCTACTACTTGTATCGCGTCATGCGTGCCATCGACCTGTCGCGGATGCTTAGCGCAGCAATGCAGCAGTTGCGACGTGAAGGCGAGCTGACCGAGCTGGAACTGATGCTGGCCCGCAACGAGTTCGCCGAACTGCTCGACCAGTTCCGGCGCCGGCTGGCCGCCGAGATCGCGGCGAGAATGGCAGAGGGGCACGACCGCCACCACTTCGACGTCGACATTGGAAGTGGCGTTGCCGATCGCGATCTGCTGCAACTCTCAGCGTTGGAGCTGAGCGAGTTGCGACGGGTCATCCAGCCGCTGGCCCGGCAGTTGGCGGCGCGGATCAGCAGCCATCGCCGCCTGCGCAGCACCGGGCGGCTCGACCCGCGGCGCACCGTGCGTCGCTCACTGCAATCGGGAGGCGTGCCGCTCGACGTCGTGATGCGCCGCCGCCATCCGCACCGACCGGAGCTGGTCGTGCTCTGCGACGTGAGCGGGTCGGTGGCCGAGTTCGCCCAGTTCACGTTCACGCTCGTCCACGCCTTGCACGACGAGCTGCGGCGAGTGCGCAGCTTCGCGTTCGTCGACGGCATCGCCGAGGTCACCGATCTGTTCGAGTCGGCGCAACACGAGATCCACGTCAACCGCTTCGTCGAGCGGCGCGGTGTGCTCGGCGACGACGGGCACAGCGACTACGGGCGGGCCCTGACTCGCTTCGTCGAGCACCATCTCACCGATGCGGTGTCGCCGCGGTCGACCGTGATCATCTGCGGTGACGCGCGCACGAACTACCGCCCCGACGGGGTCGACGCATTGAAGGCGATCGCTGCGCAAGCGCGGCGTGTGTTCTGGCTCAATCCGGAGCCGGAGACCGAGTGGGGTGCCACCGACTCGGCGATGGACGACTACCGCGCCCACTGCCGCGGCGCGTACGAAGTCCGCTCGCTGCGCCAGCTCGGCGACGTGATCGCCGCGCTCGTGTGACAAGCGCCGAAAATGCTCCGTCGGGGCGCCGTTAGCCTGGAGCCATGAGCGACCCTGTCCTCCAGGAGCTGCCGCTCGGCTTCCAATGGCCGGCCGTCGACCCGTTCCTGTTCTGCGTGCACCACCTCGATCGATATCCGGCCGGCAACGGTCGACTCGGCCCACCCGAAGAATCGCTCGCCGGCCGCGAGATCGGCTCCGACTTCGAGCCACGCGACGGATGGCGGATGTATCACGGCTCCGACATCCCCGGCTTCCCCCAACACCCTCATCGTGGCTTCGAGACGGTCACGTTGGTGCGGCAGGGTCTGATCGACCACTCCGACTCACTCGGCGCGGTAGCTCGCTTCGGCCGCGGCGACACGCAGTGGCTCACCGCGGGAGCCGGCATCGTGCACAGCGAGATGTTCCCGTTGGTCGACACTGCCGCGCCGAACACCACCGAGCTGTTCCAGATCTGGCTGAACCTGCCGGCAAGCGACAAGATGGTCGACCCGTACTTCACGATGCTGTGGGCGGCCGACATCCCGGTGGTCACGTTCGACGGAGGCAGCATCACCGTGGTCGCCGGCGCGATCGGTGACGCCAAGCCGGCGTCTCCCCCGCCGAACTCGTGGGCAGCGCGCGACGACGCCGACGTGGCGATCTGGCTGCTGCGTCTCGACGCCGGTGCGTCGTGGACCGTGCCGGCAGCGCGACACGACGACGTTGCCCGCACCGTGTACTTCTTCGAGGGCGACTCCCTCACCCTCGACGACCACGCCCTGCCGGCGTCGACCGGCGCGATCGTCCGCAGCGACGCCGACATCGTCGTGCGGGCTGGTGAGTCGGCGATCGAGTGCCTCGTCCTGCAGGGACGGCCGATCGGCGAGCCGGTCGCCCAATACGGGCCGTTCGTGATGAACACCCGCGCCGAGATCGAGCAGGCCTTCGCCGACTACCGACGCACCGGGTTCGGCGGATGGCCGTGGGATGCCGACGGGCCGGCGCACGGCAACGACCCGGCGCGGTTCGCACGCCATCCGAGTGGACTCGTCGAACGACCGGAATGACCAACCCCACCGTCAGCCTCACCTTCGACAACGGGCCGACGCCCGGCGTCACCGAGGGGGTGCTCGATGTGCTCGACGCGCATGGTGTGCCGGCAACGTTCTTCGCCATCGGCAACAAGCTGGCCACGCCGGTCGGGCAGGCGCTCGGTGGGCGAATCGTTGCCGCCGGTCATCGCCTCGGCGGGCACACCTGGTCGCACGAGGTGCAGTTCGGAGATGCCGAGCCGGCGCGGGTCGACGAAGAGCTCGACCGTACCGGCGAGGTTGTCGAGGCCGCCGGCGGCGAACCGATGCTGTTCCGACCGTACGGTGCGGGTGGTGTCATCGATGGCCGGTTGATGAGCCGCTTCGGTGCCGACCGGTTGCGGTCCAAGGGCTGGACATGCGTGCTCTGGAACGTGCTGCCCGGCGACTGGCGCGACCAGGCGGGTTGGGTCGAAGCGGCCCGCGCCGGGATCGACCGGGAGTCGTGGGCGGTGGTCGTGCTCCACGACATCGCCGATGCGGCGCTGCCGCGGCTTGACGAGCTGATCGCCTCGCTGGCCGGTCGGGTGAGATGGTCGCAGGAGTTCCCCGACGAGTGCACGCCCATCCGCGATGGCGTGCCGACAGCGTCGTTCGACATGCTGCTCGCCGCGACCTGATCACCTACGCTCGCCCGCCATGGAGTTGCACTACGCGACGATCTGGGAGTCGATCGCCGACACGATCCCGGAGGCGACAGCGGTCGTTCATGGCGACACGGTGCGGTCGTGGGCGGAGTACGACGAACGGGCGGCGCGGGTGGCCGCGGCCTACGCCGCGGCCGGATTGCGGCACGACTCGAAGATCGGGTTGTACATGTACAACTCCAGCGAGTACCTCGAGGCGCAGTACGGCGGGTTCAAGATCCGCGGTGTTCCGGTCAACGTCAACTACCGCTACCTCGACGACGAGTTGTGCTACCTGCTCGACAACGCCGATGCCGAGGCGCTCGTGTTCCACTCCTCGCTCGGCGACCGAGTGGCGCGCATCGCTCCTCGACTCCCGAAGCTGAAGCTGCTCATCGAGGTCGACGATGGCGACGCCGGGCAAGTCGACGGTGCCGTGCGGTACGACGACATCATTTCTACCTGCGCGCCGTTCGCGCGGATCGCCCGCAGCGACGACGACATCTACATGCTCTACACCGGCGGCACCACCGGCATGCCCAAGGGCGTGATGTACGACATGGCGACGCACGTCAACCTGTTCCTGCGCTCCGGATTCCCGTTCCTCGGTCAGCCGGTCCCGCAGACCGCCGACGAGGTCGCCCCGATCGTGCAAGCGATCGCCGAGTCCGGCAAGCGCTTGATCGCCCTCCCCTGCGCGCCGCTCATGCACGGCACGGGACTGTGGTTGGGCGCGTTCGCCGCTCATCTCACCGGCGGCGAGGTGATCACGCTCACCAGCCGCACGCTCGATCCGCACGAGGTGTTGCGCACGACGCAGGCGCGGCGGGTGACCTCGCTCGTGATCGTCGGCGACGCGTTCGCCAAGCCGTTGCTGGCAGCCATGGAAGAAGCCGCGGATCGCGGCGAACGGTACGACCTGTCCAGCCTCGTCGTCATCCTGTCCTCGGGCGTCATGTGGACCACGGAGGTGAAAGAGGCGCTGCTGGAGCGGATCCCGCAGGTGCTGCTGTTCGACGCGATCGGATCGACCGAGGGCTCGATGGGCAACCAGATGAGCACCCGGGGCGGCTCGACGGCGACGGCGAAGTTCACGCAGAACCCGACGACGAAGGTCTTCACCGACGACGGCCGCGAGGTGCAGCCCGGGTCCGACGAGATCGGCTTGGTGGCTGCCGGCGGCTTCGTCCCGATCGGCTACTACAAGGACCCGGAAAAGACGGCGCGCACGTTCCGCACGATCGACGGCGTTCGCTACGCCTTCCCTGGCGACTTCGCCCAGGTGGCCGCGGACGGCACGCTGATCCTCCTCGGTCGAGGGAGTCAAGTGATCAACTCCGGCGGCGAGAAGGTTTTCCCCGAGGAGGTCGAAGAGGCTGTCAAACGGGTGCCTGGTGTTCTCGACTGCCTGGTGGTGGGAATCGACGACGAACGCTTCGGGCAGGCCGTCGCCGCCGTTGCCGCAACGGACGGGACCACGCTCGACGAAGCCGCGGTCATCGCCCACGTCAAGGCCGAGCTCGCCCACTACAAGGCCCCAAAGCGGGTCGTGTTCGTCCGTGAAGTCCCTCGCGCCCCGAACGGCAAAGCCGACTACAAGACCGCCCGCCAGTACATCCTCGACTTCACCTCCCCCTCCTGAATCGCGGCTCCGCCAGCGAACTTTGGTCCCACGCGGCCTTCGTAGGCGTGAGCGACCAAAGTTCGCCGCTCACTTGGTGCGGGCTCTCACCAGAGCCATCACCGAGGCCCGCAACGCGGGTTGGTTGCGCGCCTGAGCACGAGTGACGTACCGCACGATCCACCCGTGCGCATTGAGATTCGCCTCGCGCGCCGCGTCGTGCTCTTCGGCATCGTTGCCGAAGTGGAACCGGCGGCTGTGCGCCTCGATGGCGATCTTCAATGCTGGGATGGCGAAGTCGACGCGGGCGACGAAGCAACCGTTCGGATCGAACACGGAGTGCTGGCGGACGAGCCCGTCAATGCCTGCCAAGGCCTTCTCGACTTGAAGCTCGAGCGCTGACTCCGTCGGAACCGACACCGAGCCGGCGTGGTCGAGAAGACGAAGCAGAACGCCGGAGCCTCGTTGGCCAGGGCGGTGCAGTCGCTCAGCGGTCTGACGCATCCAGATCAGGCTGCACCCGCGTCGCCACGCCGACTCGAAGGCCATCTTCACTCGTGGAAGGGAATCGACTGACCCAAGATCGCACAGCGTTCGAGCGATCCCGCTGCAACGGATTCCATCCACCTCGGTGAAGTCGACTGCGTGCTCTCCGTGCATCGGGCCGTGATGGTGCACGACATCGGGCAGGCCTTTGCGTCGCCGGCTCGGCAACAGCAGTTCGATCGGGCCCGGCGGATACCCGTCGAGCTGCTCGAGCGCCGCTGCCGAACGAAACCCGGCGACTCCCGTTGCGCGCCCGCTGAGCGTGGCGACATAGAGGCGTTGCTTCCACGAGGCGACCGAGCCGCCCACCACCAAGACACCCGGTACGGGCTCGAGCAGAGCGCCGTCCCGAAGCAGGCGCTGGATCACCCTGCTGCTGATTCCGTTGTCGGCGGCCTGGCTTCTGGTGAGAACACCGTGGCGAGAGGCTGCGAACTCGCCAGCGGCACCCCACGGGGCGCAGGCGACCATCGGTCGGGGAAGGTATCGGTGAACACTCCGTCGCGGACAACGCCGGGG
>DATBKA010000250.1:0-2495 GCA_036556105.1 Ilumatobacteraceae bacterium
TCGATGTCGTAGAGGGTCGGCGCGTCGTGTTGGTAGGCCTCGCCGCGTTCCAAGTTGTGCAGGAACGCCAGTTGGCTGGCGCGCTGCGAACGTTCGCCGATCGTCGTGTAGAGGTACGACCAATCGATCGAGATCGCCAGGCGACGGACGAGTTGCTCGAAGACCTCCTCGTCGTCCTGGATCACGCTGTGACAGAGCTGAACGAAGTTCGGGCGGCTGACGGGAACGGCGCGGTGGTCTTTCGGCACGTCGCCGTTGTAGGGCGGTTTGAAGGTGGGGTCGTAGGGCAAGGAAGGGTCGCAGCGAACGCCGGTGACGTTCTGGACGCGTCGCTCCGTGGCCAAGCCGTTGTCGTCCCAGCCGATCGGGTAGAAGACGGACTTGCCGCGCATGCGATGGAACCGGGCGATCGTGTCGGTGTGCGTGTAGCTGAACACGTGACCGATGTGCAGCGACCCACTGGCCGTCGGTGGCGGCGTATCGATGGCGAATACCTGATCGCGGCTCGCCGAGCGGTCGAAGCGGTAGATGGCGTCTGCCTCCCACCGCTGCATCCAGCGTGCCTCGATGCCGTCGAGCGACGGCTTGTCAGGGATGTTCGTCATATCCAGACCAGGCTAGTTGTCGACGAACGCGCCAGTCCCGTGGATTGTGTCCACAGTTCCGTTAATGTGCACACATGGACGTCGGTGTCCGCGAGCTCAAACAACACCTCTCCGAGTACCTCGATCGCGCTGCCGGCGGAGAGATCATCACGGTCACCGAGCGCGGGCACCCAAAGGTGATGTTGGTGCCATTGCCCGGCGGTGGCGATCGGCTCGCCCGCGGCATCGACGAGGGTTGGATCACGCCGCCGCGCCGACACGCCACGCTTGCTCCGGCGAAGCGTGTTGCCGGTGGCGCGCGGGTCGCCGACGTGATCGATGACGACCGCGGCGACTGACGAGCGATCGCCGATGACGACCTACGTCGATCCGAGCGCGGTCTTGAAGCGCTACGTCGAAGAGCCCGACTCCGGCACCGCCGAACAACTGTTGGCGAGCGATCCGGTCCTCGTCACCAGTTGGGTGACCGTCGTCGAGGTGCGCCGGAACCTTGCTCGCCTGTTGACCGGTTCGGCGCTGCGCGAAGCGAGGCAGTTCTTCGCCGCCGATCTCGACACGTTCGCACTCATCTCCGTCGATCAGGCAGTCTGCGATTCCGCGGCGCAGATCGCCGAGCGACTCCGCGTTCGCTCTCTCGACGCCATCCACCTGGCCAGCGCACAGCGACTGGTGATACCCGGGTTGCCGTTCGTCACCTTCGATCTGCGGCAGGCGCAAGCAGCGCGGTCGCTCGGACTGACGGTGCTCGGGAGCTGATCAGCCCTCCTGGCGCAGCGCAGCGCGGACTCGCTCCGACCAGTCGAGCGACTCGGTCGACTCACCACGGGCGTGCAACGCGGCGCGCTGTGACGCCAGCTCCGATGCCGCCTCGGCCACACCCATCTCACCCAACCAGCGTTGGATCTCGTTGCGCAGGTGCGACGACAACGCCGGCGACGCGCCGCCGGTGCTGACGGCAACGGTCACCGCCCCTTCGCGGGCGACAGCGGGCAGCGTGAAGGTGCAGTTCGCCGGATCGTCGGCGGAGTTGACCCACAGCCCGCGCCGGCCGGCCTCGGCGGCGACGTCGGCGTTGACACCGCTGTCGTCGGCAGCCGTCAGGACGAGGCGGACGTCGTCGAGGTCGGCGGGCTCGAAGCGCCGGGCCACGATCTGCGCGGGCAGTTCGCGTATTTCGTCACTGATGTCAGGGGCGACGACGCGCACGCTCGCCCCGGCCCGGAGCAGGCTCTCGACCTTGCGCAGGGCGACCCGTCCGCCACCGACCACGAGGACGGGAACGCCGGAGAGGTCGAGGAAGATCGGGTAGTCGAAGGCCACGTCAGCAGGCTACCAACGGGTAATCACCCGAATCTTGATCGAATTTGTCGGAATTCGGTAGGATGCTCCGGTGACCGTGCTGCCGAACGTGCTCCACACCCCCGACGACGTCGAGCATCTGCACCCCGCCGACATCCTGCGCTGGGCGTTCGACACCCGCGGCGTCGACAACGTCGTCGTCACCTCGAGCTTCGAGGACGCGGTGTTGGTCCACCTTGCGGCCACCGTCAACCCGGCGGCCGACATCGTGTTGCTCGACACGCAGTATCTCTTCGCCGAGACGTGGTGGCTCGCCGAGGAGATGCAGCGCCGGTTCGGCATCGCCCTGCGTGTCGTCACTCCGCGCCCCGAGATCCAGCGCGACAACCTCTGGCAGACCGACATCGAGGCGTGCTGTGCCGTGCGCAAGGTCGAGCCACTGCAACGCGCCCTGCTCGGCAAGGCGGCGTGGGTCACGGGTGTGCGTCGCGCCGACGGGCCGACCCGCGCCAACGCGCCAGTGGTCAGCTTCGACATCAATCGCAACCTCGTCAAGATCAACCCGCTGGCGACGTGGACCGACGACGACAT
>DATBKA010000251.1:0-4103 GCA_036556105.1 Ilumatobacteraceae bacterium
GGTCGAGCGCGCCTTGACGATGGTCGACGGAGTGCTGTTGCTGGTCGACGCCGCCGAAGGTCCGCTGCCGCAGACACGGTACGTGCTGCAGAAGGCGTTGGCCCTCGACTTGCCGGCGATCGTCATCATCAACAAGGTCGACCGTGGCGATGCCCGCGCCGACGAAGTGCTCGACGAGATCTACCAGCTGTTCATCGACCTCGACGCCGGCGACCACCACATCGACTTCGAGATCATCTCCGCGGTCGCTCGCGAGGGACGAGCGATCAAGGGGATCGGCATGCCCGCACCGTCCGACGACCTGTCGGCGTTGCTCGACACGATCGTCGCCGCCATCCCCGCGCCCGCCGGCGATCCGTCGGCGCCGCTGCAGGCCATGGTCACCACGCTCGACGCCAGCGACTACCTGGGTCGACTGGCGATCGGCAGAGTGGTCAACGGCGTGATGCGCCGCGGCGAGACGGTCGCCCTCCTCGAGGAAGAGTTCGCCGAGGGTCAACCGCCGCTCAAGCGCCGGTTGACGCAGCTGATGGCGTTCCACGGTGTGACCCGCGACGAGGTCGATGAGCTGTCAGCCGGCGACCTGTTCGTGGTGGCCGGCTTTCCCGAGGTCGAGATCGGCGACACCATCGCCTCGGCCGAGGAGCCCGTGGCCCTGCCTCGCCTCACCGTCGACGAGCCGGTGTTGCGGATGACGTTCGGCGTCAACACCTCGCCGTTCGCCGGCCGCGACGGCAAGTACGTCACCAGCCGGCACCTGCTCGACCGGTTGCGGCGGGAGCTGCTGGGCAACGTCTCGATCAAGCTGTTCGAGACCGGATCACCCGATGTCATCGAGGTCGCCGGCCGAGGCGAGCTGCAACTCGCCGTGCTGATCGAGTCGATGCGCCGCGAGGGGTACGAGCTGCAGGTCAGCCGACCCGAGGTGATCACCAAAGAAGTCAACGGCAAGCGATACGAGCCCCAGGAACGGGGCGTCTGTGACGTGCCCGACGAACACGTCGGCACGGTCACCCAAGAGCTGGCGCCGCGCAAAGGCCGCATCACCGACCTGCGGCCCGGCGATGCCGGGCGCACCATCATCCAATTCGAATGCCCGAGCCGCGGGCTGATCGGGTTCCGCTCGTTGCTGATGACGGCAACCCGCGGTACGGCATTGCTCCACCAGCACCACCTCGGTTGGATGCCGTGGGCCGGCGACATGCCCGACACGCGTGGCGGGGCGATGGTCAGCGACCGTGTCGGCCAGACCACCGGCTACGCGCTCGACAAGTTGCAGTTGAGTGGGCAGTTCTTCGTCAATCCTGGCGAGGAGGTCTACGAAGGCATGGTCGTGGGGGAGTGCGCCCGCGACGACGAGATGGTCGTCAACGCCGTTCGTGCCAAGGAGAAGAACAACATTCGCACCCACAGCCACGACGACGCCGTGAAGCTGCCGGCGCCGCGGATCCACACCTTGGAGACGGCGATCGAGTGGATCGCCGACGACGAGCTCGTCGAGGTCACCCCGAAGTCGATCCGGATCCGCAAGCGCCATCTCGGTCTGGAAGACCGCCGCAAGGCGAACCGCAAGATCCCCGCCACCGCTTGACCGCCGACTTCTTCGGGTGCACGCCGGAGTCCGACGTCACCCTGGTTGGGATGTCGAGGGTGATGTCGGGCCGGACGAATCGTCAGGTTGCGTGGCAGAACAGGGCGACTTGCAGACTCTGGGCGCACTCGCGGTCTCCCCGGGAGTGGTGAACGCCACCCATTCCTCGGCGAGACGGCCGTACAACTCACCGGCGGCGCGGGCTTCCTCAGCGCTGGCCCCCGGTACTCCGTAGTCCCACGTATCGGGATCGGCACGGCGAACAGACTCAGCCCAGTCACGGAAGTCCTGGCAGCATCCGATGAAGTCCGGCTGTCCGATCACGCGGCTCCATTCGCGGATGCCATCGGGACCAATGACGAGCGTGAGCCTGATCGGCACCGGATCCCGGCCGGCGGCCTGCGTCACGGCGTCGTGTTCGCCGTACTCGCAGACGACCCTCAGTTGCTCGGTGACAGCACCGGCCGTCGGGCCGGGTTGTGTGGAGAGCGGCGCGCTGCCGTTCGGCCCTGGACTGCTGCAGGTACGGTCGACCAGCTGTGTTTGCCCCGCGAGCTTCCATTCCAGCCCCAATGCCCAACTCTCGATTGGGCCCGGTTCACCGACGAAGGTTCCGAACGTGTCGGTGAACGTTGAACCTGGCGCGAACAGGGCGAGCACACCCGTGATGTCGCCGGCGTTGTACCGCTCGAAGTAGTCGTCCGCGGTTGACATCGCGTCGCCCGGACGGAACGGTTCCTCCGTGGTCGTCGGGGTGTCGACCGGTCCACTCGGTGAGTCGTCGCGGGCGAGCAGTACGAGTCCGGCGATGACGAGGGCGACTACGGCGGCCGCTGCCGCGAGCGGCCACCAGCGCCAGTTGGTCGTCGGGGGGTTTTCGGTAGGCATGATCTCCTCCGACTCCTGATTGGTGTTCGGTGCGTCGGTCTCACGTGGTTGAACTGGGCTCGGAGCGGATGCCGAAGCATCGATACCGCCGACCGAACGAACACGCCGCGTCGGGTCCGTGCGGTCGAGAACCTTGAACTGCACCCGCGACCACGTGTCCGGGACATGTACGTCGTCGAGAACCTTGAATCGGTCCGCCACCACACGGTCGAAGTCGTCAGGCATGCTCCGCCTCCGTGATCGTGTGGCGCAGGATCGCATGGGCGCGATTCAGATGCACCCGAACAGTGCTCGCACTTGTCCCGAGCAGCTCGCCGATCTCCGGTGATGTGTACTCACCGACGTAACGCAGCGTGACACATGCTCGTTGTTGAGGGGACAGGTCACCCAGCAAGCCCAAGAACTCAACGACCGAACCGGTTGACGGCATCGAAACAGAAACCGGTTCGAGATCGGTCGAATTCGACCACGTGGCCAGCAGTCCGGCGGCGATACGGAACGCACTCCGCCACACCCACGCCTCGACATCATCAACGGCGTCGCCACGCCGCAGAACCTGAGCGAAGGCCTCGGCCTCGGCCTCGCTCGCCAACTCGGCGTCACCCGTATACGACAACAACGAGCGCCATAGGCGGGGATGCACGGAGCGGTACACCGCCTCCACTCGATCCTGATCCCCCACATCGCCCATCATCACTCCTACAGGGCGTCCACGGAGCAAATTCGTTTACACGGCTGTGCACATCTTGCGCAGATAGCACCCGGGTCGCGGCAGCGCTGGGCCGTGCTCCAATGCTCGCTGTGGTGCTGTTGTGCAACAACTGACGTCGCGTCGCCGCGTCACTCTGCCGTTGCTGAGTTCTGGGTGCCACGCGTTCTGCATCGGGGCACGAAGCCGACGAGGACTGGCGCCCAGATCCCGGAATCGGTTTATGGACCTAACAACCGTAAATCGACGAGATGACCCACAGCCTGCGCCTGCGCGCTCAGCGTTTGCGGATGGCGGGGTGCGGGAGTGGCGTCCACTTCGGTCGCTCGAGCAACTCGACAATCTGGTCGTACGCCTCCTGACCGACCATCTCGACGATCTCGTCGTGCAAGTACCGGTACACCGGCTGGCCACCGATGAAGGCGTCGCTGCTCTCGGTGCACCACCAGTGGAAGTCGTTGCCGCCCTCGCCCCAGTCGCGCCGCTTCCATTCGCGCAACGTCGAGGTGAGGTAGCCGTTGTCGTCAGTGTGGTGGTCGAGGCGTAGCGGCAGCTGCCAGCACACATCGGGCTTCCAGTCGATGTAGCGCTCGCCTGCCTCGACCGCGGCGATGTGCAGCGCGCAGCCGGCGCCGCCCGGGAAACCCGGCTCGTTGTGGAAGATGCACGCGCCTTTGACCACACGCGTCTTCGTCGACCCGTCCTCGGTCTCGAGCACCCCCTTGTTGTGCCCCTTGCGATGGTTCTGCCAGTGGCGCTTCTCGAGACGGCTGACCGCGTTGACGACGGTCTGCACGTCCTCGTCGTCCACGAAGTGGGCGCCGTGGCTGCAGCACCCCTGGGCGAGATGCGTGGTGTCTTCCTCGAGCACTCCTTTGCATCCGCTGCCGTAGATGCACTGCCAGTTCGAACGGA
>DATBKA010000252.1:0-2120 GCA_036556105.1 Ilumatobacteraceae bacterium
ACTGCGCTGCGGAGGTCATGCGCGAACTGGCCGGCGTGGCGACGTCGAGCACCGAGCCGCCGACGGCCGCCGGGCCCGGCTCCGACGCCGTCGATGCAGTGGCGCGACACTGGCAGCAGCAGGGTTGGTTGTGATCCCGGACCGCTTCCGTCCGATCCTCGACGAGCTTGCACCCCTCACACAACGGTTCCATGATGCCGGGCACCGGCTCTACCTCGTCGGCGGAACCGTTCGCGACCTGCTGATCGGCGACGACCGCGACGACTTCGACATCGACGCGACCACGTCCGCCCGCCCGAGTGAGATCAAGCAGTGCCTCGAGGGGTGGGCGGATGCGATCTGGACGCAAGGGGAACGCTTCGGCACGATCGGCGCCAAGAAGAACGGCCGCCCGTTCGAGATCACCACTCACCGCGCCGAGGCGTACAGCGACGACTCACGCAAGCCACACGTCGAGTTCGCCGAAGGCATCGACGTCGACCTGTCGCGTCGCGACTTCACGATCAACGCGATGGCATTGGAGCTCACCAGTGAAAGCCCGCACCTCGTCGACCCGTTCGGAGGTGTTGCCGACCTCGCCACGCGCACCTTGCGCACTCCGTTGTCGCCGGAGGTGTCGTTCAGCGACGACCCGCTGCGGATGCTCCGCGCGGCGCGCTTCATCGCCCGGTACCAACTGCACCCGGTGGAGGACTTGACCACAGCCGTGGCCTCGATGCACGGACGCCTGTCGATCGTGTCCGCCGAGCGGATCCGCGACGAGCTCGACAAGCTGATCACCGTCGACCACCCGTCGGCGGGCCTGTGGTTCGTCATCGACACGGGACTCGCCGACGAGTTCCTGCCCGAGCTGCCGGCGATGCGCCTCGAACAAGACCCGATCCACCGGCACAAGGACGTGCTGACCCACACCCTTGCCGTGGTGGAGAACGTGCGCCCCGACCTCAAGCCCGATTTCGACTTCCGGCGCACCCGCCTTGCCGCGCTGTTCCACGATGTCGGCAAGCCGAAGACGCGTGGGTTCCAGAAGAGCAAAGGCGTGACGTTCCACCATCACGATGTGGTCGGCGCCAAGCTGACCCGCAAGCGACTGGTCGCGCTGCGTTACTCCAACGACGACATCGAGGCGATCACCGAACTGGTCGCCCTGCACCTGCGCTTTCACACCTATCAGATGGGCTGGACCGACTCTGCCGTGCGCCGCTACGTCCGCGACGCCGGCCCGTTGCTCAGCGAGTTGAACGTTCTGACGCGCTGCGACTGCACGACACGCAACGAGCGCAAGGCGCAGACGCTCTCCAAGCGAATGGACGAGCTCGAGCGGCGCATCACCGAGCTCGCCGCCCGCGAAGAGCTGGCCGCAATCCGCCCCGAGCTCGACGGTGTGCAGGTGATGGAGCATCTCGGCATCGGTCCGGGGCCACTCGTCGGTCAAGCCCTCGCCCATCTGCTGGAGATCCGCCTCGACGAAGGGTTGCTCGGCGACACAGAGATCCGCCGCCGGCTCGATCAGTGGCGGGCTGACCACATACGGCGCTGATACGATTTCGACCTCGGGAGTCGATGACGTCGTGAGCACCCCTACCCCCAGTTCGGACGAGCCTCACCGGCGGTTGACGGTGCTCCTCAACCCATCCCCGAGTACGGCCCTCCGCTATGGGCTGATCGGATTGGCGTTGATCGCCGGCACGACGTCTGTCGAGATCGTCCTCCATGGCGTCGACGTCGAACAATGGGGATCGGTCTCCAGCAGCGCCCTCGTCCTGGTTGCCGCGTGGAGCGCCGTGCTGCTCCTCCACCGCTACCAGGCTGACCGCCACAAGGAATGGTTGTTGTTCAGCATCGGTGCCTTCGGGTACGCCGCCGGCCAGCTGATGTGGACCGCCCAGGTCGCGCTGCTCGACTCCACGTCGTGGCCGTCGTTCGCGGACAGTGGCTTCGTGCTGTGGCAGGTGATGACGATCAGCGCGATGTTCATCCACACGCGGACGTTCGAGCGGACGACACGCATCATCTTCCTCGTCGACTCAGCCGTCCTCGCCGTTGCGCTGAGCTTCGTGATCTGGGAGACAGTCATCCGCACGGGGGTCGGCGACCCCGGACAGTTCTCGCTGCCGAAG
>DATBKA010000253.1:0-2980 GCA_036556105.1 Ilumatobacteraceae bacterium
GAGGGCGCCGACCAACAGGATCAGCAGCGGTGCCAACAAGCGTCGGCGTCCACGCCGCGGCGGTGCGTCGTCGAGCTCGGCGTCGTCGAGCGGATGGTCCGCGGGCAGCACGACGGGCGGTGGCGGCGGCACCAGCCCGGCCGCATCGGAGCCGGACGCATCGGAGTCGGACGCAACGGCCGAAGCGGCGAGGTCAGCTGGCGCGACGGTGGCCGGCGGAGGCAGCGTCGCCCGCAGCAGCGAGCCCGACGGGTCGCCGAACAGGCCAGTGTTGGGGAGGTTGATCGGCGCCGGGCGGGGCAACTTCTCGGCTGCCTGCATCAACGCCCGCCCGAACGCCGCCGCAGAGTACCGATCCTCGGGTTCTGGCCGCCCTGCTCGCTCGAGCACCGCGGCCAGGGGGCCGAGGTCGGCAGACACCGGCATCAGCCGGCCGATCCGGTTCGACAAGGTGGCAATGGTCGAGTCACCGGCGAACGGAACCGACCCGGACAGGCCCTCGAGCAGCGTGAGACAGAGCGAGTAGACGTCGCCACGCGGCCCGCGTTCGCCGGTCTCGGCGAGCTCGGGTGATGCGTACACGGCCAACGCGTTGCTGACGTGAGCGGGCTCGGCCCACAGCGCCTCACCGATCACGTTGGCCAGCCCGACATCGGTGACGCGCAGCCGCTGGTCGTCGCCGAAGACGAGCGTGGAGGGGCGGATGTCGCCGTGGACCAGACCGCGGCGGTGGATCACGTCGAGCGCTCGGCAGGCATCGAGACCGACCATCAACGCCTGCGAGGGCGACAGCGTGCGCCCGCGGTCGAGGTACTCGCGGAGACTCCCGCCACCGAGGTGCTCGACGATGACGTACACCGTCTTGCGGTCGTTCCAGCTGTCCGCGCCCCAGTCGTAGATCTCGGCGATGTTCGGGTGGCGGATCGACGCCCCTTGCTCGGCGGCGAAACGGAACGCCCGCTCGAACCCGGGGATCTGGCACAGGTCGGGGTGGACGACCTTCATCGCCACGACGCGATGCTCGACCAGGTCGAACGCATCGAACACGGCCGCGTCGACGCCGCTGCCGCGCCGGGATCCGAGCTGGTACCGACCCGCGACGACCCGACCGTTGAACTGTGTTTCCATCACCGTCATGGGGAGCTTTACGCTACCGCGCCCCGGCGGCGGCCGACAGGCACGGGCAAAACCGCCCGTTCACCAGGTGCGAAACAGCGCCCGTGGCGGAAGAATGGACGTCGTGAAGCGATTCCGGCTCGACGCTCAACAGCGCCGCCTGCTGCTCGTCAGCCTGGTGATTGCGGCGGGCTTGGTGATGGTCGTCATCGGGTTCATGTCGTCGGTCACCGGTCGCAAGGCACTGGCCCTGCCGGCCACGATCGAAGACATCGATCCCGTACGTGGTGCGGTGCGCGTGCCCGCCCAGACGGAGGTCTTCGTCGATCTGCTCCCGGGCTACACCGGCGTGCTCGTCATCGACGACGTCGAGCTGGAGACGTTCGATCCGAACACGCCCCCCGCCGGCTCCAACACCACCGTTGCCGTCGTCCCGGGCCAACAGGTCACCCTGCCGGCGACCACGATCTACGAGCGCGGCAACGCCACGCTGACCTTCGTGCCGACCAAGGGCGCACCGATCGAGTCGTTCGCCCAAGGCAACCACACGGTGAAGGTCATCTACTGGAAGATCGTCGGCGGCTCCCGGCAACGGGCGCAGTCCTACACCTGGACGTTCTCCGTCTTCTGAAGGTCGCCGGACAGGTCAGCCGGGGAGCTCGCCGCTGGCGAGCAGCTTGTCGAACCCGTCCTCGTCGAGGATGGGAACGCCCAGCTCCTGGGCCTTGGTCAGCTTGCTGGCGCCGGGATCGGCGCCGACGACGACGGCGAACGTCTTCGAGCTGACGCTGCCGGGGCTCTTGCCGCCACGGGCCTTGATCGCCTCTTCGGCCTCCTCGCGCGACCAACGCTCGAGCGTGCCGGTGACGACGACCGCCTTGCCGGCCAGGACCGGCGCCAGTCGGCTGACCTCGACTCGGCCGAAGTCGACGCCGGCGGCGCGCAGCTTGTCGACGAACTGGCGATTGGCGTCGATCGCATACCACCTGCGGATCGAGCCGGCGATGACCGGGCCGACGCCTTCCGTCGTGGCCAGCGCGGCCTCATCAGCACTCAGCACGGCGTCGAGATTGCCGAACGACCGGCTCAGTGCCTCACTGGCCGACGGTCCGAGCCCTTTGATCCCCAGTGCTGTCATCAGCCTGGGGAGGGGGCGGGTCTTCGAGCCCTCGATCGCCGCCAGCAGCTTGTCGGCGCTGATCTTGGCAAATCCCTCCAGGCCGAGCAGCTGCTCCTGCGTCAACGAATAGATGTCGGCGGGGTCGCTGACGAGTCCGGCGTCGCTGAGCTGGAACACCGTGCGTTCACCGAGACCCTCGATGTCCATCGCCCCGCGCGACGCGAAGTAGATGATCCGCTGGTCACGTTGGAACGGGCACGCCGGTTCGACGCACCGGGTGTCGGCCTCGCCAGCGAAGCGGACGAGCTCGGTGGCGAGTGGGCACGGGCAGATCTTGGGGAACTGCCACGGCTCGGTGCCCTCGGGGCGTAACGACAGCACGGGACCGACCACTTCGGGGATCACGTCGCCGGCCTTGCGGACGACCACGGTGTCGCCGGGGCGCACATCCTTGGCGCGGACCTGATCCTCGTTGTGCAGCGTGGCCAGGCGAACCGTCGATCCGCCGACGAAGACCGGATCGAGCATGGCGAACGGCGTCGTGCGACCAGTGCGGCCGACCGAGACCTTGATGTCGCGCAGCACCGTGGTGCGCTCCTCCGGAGGGAACTTGAAAGCGATCGCCCAGCGCGGCGCCCGTGACGTGAAGCCCAGCTGTTCGCGTTGACTGAGCTCGTCGACCTTGGCGACGACACCATCGATCTCGTAGGCGAGATCGTGGCGATGCTCCTGCCATCCCATGGC
>DATBKA010000254.1:0-2047 GCA_036556105.1 Ilumatobacteraceae bacterium
CAGGTCGTGGCGGGTGTACACGAATCCGGTCGCCAGGCTGCGCCGAACCCCGTCGACGACCGCACGGCGCTCGGCAGAGCTGCCCTGCTCGAACGCCAACAGATCGACATCGAGAATGTCATCCATGTTGTCCTCCTTGACAGCCGAGGTTAGCCCGCGCCATTCCCGCAGGTAGAGCGGCGAATTCTTCGAGTCGAACGAAACCTCGGTAACACTTGGGGCGTGTCAGGTCTGTGGCGTACACCCTCTCGGCGATGAGCGAGGTCGCTGAAGTCAAGGTCGTCGAGACCGTTGACTCTCTGTTCCGCGCTCACTATGGCCGGCTCGTGCGCGCCCTCACGTTGGCCTGCAACGACCAGGAAGTTGCCGCCGACGCCGTGCAAGAGGCCTTCGTGAAAGCCCACCTGCACTGGCGACGCATCCAGCACTACGACGATCCCGTCGGCTGGATCCGGCGCGTCGCCATCAACCGCCTGCGCGACGACCATCGCCGACAGAGCCGCAAGGGCGTCGCCCTCGAACGGTTGGCCGGCGAACCGCAGGTGGAGGCGGTCGAACAACACGACTTCGATTCCGACACGTTGTCGATCCTCGCTCAGCTGCCCAGGCAGCAGCGCATCGCCGTCGCTTTGTTCTACGTCGACGAGCTGTCGATCGCCGAAGTCGCTGCCGCTCTCAAGGTCACCGAGGGCGCAGTCAAGTCGTATCTGCATCAGGGCCGCGCTCGTCTTCGTAGCGTGGTAGCAAGCGGGGAGGAGGTGCATTCGGATGAGTGACTTCCACGACCCCGAGTTGCGCCATCAGCTGGGCCGGCTCAGCGGCCCGTATCCGGACACGAACGAGGCCTTCGTGGCGTGGCAACGCCGCGTCGGTCAAGCCCGTCGGCGTCGAGCGATGGCCGTCACGTCCGGCGCGGCGATGTCCTTGATCGTCGCCGTCGTGGCGATCGCCGCATTGCAAGGCCCGCGTGGCCACACCGTCAAGCAGGTCGATCCGCCCGACACCACCGCCGCGCCCACCACCGTCGCCACCACCAAACCGTCGACTACTGCGTCCACGACGCCGTCGACCACCGCAGCAACCACCACCGTGGCACCCGAGACGTCGCCGGTCACCGAGCCGCTGATCGACACGACGACGATCGACACGGGCACGATGCCCGCCGGCGGCAGCGAGCAGCCACCGACCGCGACCACGCACAAGAGCGGCGGGTCGGGTGGTTCCGGAGGCTCCGGCGGCTCATCGCACACAACGCAGCCTCCTGCCACCAACCCACCGCAATCACACGGGATCACCAAGACGATCTCGTCCGACGGTGGTTCGATCACGGTACGTGTCGACGAGGACAAGCTGAAGCTCGACGACGTCGACGAGAACGACGGCTACGAAGCTCACGAAGGCGACGGCAGTCGCACCATGGTCGAGGTCACGTTCACGTCGAACGACCACAAGTACGAGATCACCGCGTGGCTGTGGGGCGGCCAGATCTGGGACAAGGTCGTCGACAAGTCCGACCATCACTCCGGCGACTCGTGGGGTGGCGGCGGTGGCGGTGGCGACGGCGACGGCGACGGGGATTGACCGCCTGACCGGATCTGCTCAAATGTGCGGTCGGTGAAGACCGACTGGAACCCGGTTCTCCGTGGTGAGTTCGACAAGCCGTACTGGAGCGACCTGCAACGGTTCGTCGCCACGGAGCGATCGCGACACGCCGTCTTCCCGCCGCCCGACCAGGTCTTCGCCGCGCTGCATCTCACGCCGTACGAGCTGACGCGTGTCGTCCTGCTCGGTCAGGACCCGTATCACGGCCCCGGGCAGGCCCACGGGCTGTGCTTCTCCGTTCGTGATGGCGTCGACCTGCCGCCGTCGCTCGTCAACATCTTCACCGAGTTGCGCAACGACCTGGGCATCGAGACGCCGGCGCACGGCAACCTCGAGTCGTGGGCGCGCCAGGGGGTGCTGCTGCTCAACACGTGCCTGACGGTTCGGGCCGGTGCCGCGGCGTCGCACCAGGGTCACGGATGGGAGACGTTCACCGACGAGGTCC
>DATBKA010000255.1:0-1729 GCA_036556105.1 Ilumatobacteraceae bacterium
TCGCTCGTCGATGAGCACGTCGCTCACATCGTGGGTGACGCCTTGCGACACGCCCAGGAAGATCTCGAGCTCAAGGAGCCCCGATGACCCAGACCGAGCACCTGACCCACGACGACCATCCCCACACGCACACCGCGGACTGCGGCCACGCCTCCGCGACTCACGGGAATCACGTCGACTACTTCCACGACGGCCACGCCCATGTCGCCCACGGCGACCACTGGGACGAGTGCCAAGAACCGGTCCACGCCGCGCACGGCGAGCACCCACATGAGCATGGCGACAACTGCGGACACGAGGCGATCCCGCACGGGGACCACGTCGACTACCTGCACGACGGTCACCGCCACGCGCTGCACGACGGCCACTGGGACGAGCACTGAGCCGTTCCTCGGGTGCGCTCGGGCACCCGAGGAGCACTTGTCTCACGCCTCGCAGTTGACGACTGCCATCGCTGCGATTCGGGTCGACCACCGGCGTTGGGGTTGACGTTCCGCCAGAGAGTGGCTCTCGCCACAACTCATTTCGGGGCGCAGTCGGCGCAGATCCCTTTCGACGTCGAATCGATGACCCTGCACTTCGAAGCCAGTTCTGCGTGCACCGTTGGCGGCGGCGCGTTCGAAGGCCCGTTCAAGCTCCGGGGAGACGGCGTAGAGATCCCTTGGCCGCGGAGCCGCCTTGCTCTGCTGCAGCCACTCCTTGCACCTCCACGAATGATTGTCGTTCTGCGAGTTCGGCTCTCCTCGGCTGGCTCCGGTGGAGTGAGAATGGATACCATCCTCGAAAGCTGCTGCCATGGCGGGAACGTCGCGGTGTGAACGTGAGGCAGAGGACATGGTGCGAATCCGACTGGTACCTGCCGGCGCTGTGATCGGTGCGCTGGTACTGAGCGCAACCGCTTGGTCCGCCGACAGCAGCTCCGCGAGCGCGACGCCGAAGGGCAGCTGCCCGACCAAGCCCCTTCCCGTTGTGGTGACCGTCGACCAGTGGGGCGACATCGTCGACCAACTCGCGGGTGCGTGCGGGAAGGTCACCACGATCTTCAAGAGCTCGTCCGCCGATCCGCACGACTACGAACCCAAGCCGGCCGACAACGCGAAGTTCACCGGCGCCAAGCTCGTGGTGGAGAACGGGCTCGACTATGACCCGTGGGCCGACAAGGCGGTCGCCACCCTCGACACCAAGCCGAAGGTCGTCAACGGCGGCAAGGTCGTCGGGCTGAAGAACGGTGACAACCCGCACATCTGGTCCGGGCCCGAGTACGTCTACGAGATCGCCGACGCGACGACGGCGGCGATGAAGAAGCTCCGGCCCAAGGCAGCCGCGTACTTCGACCAGCAGAATGCGGACTGGCGCGCGTCGATGAAGCCGTACGACGACGAGATCGCGCAGATCAAATCGGCTGCCGCCGGCAAGACCTACGGCGCCACCGAGTCGATCTACGACTACATGGCCCAGGCTCTCGGCCTCGTCGACAAGACGCCCAGTGGGTTCGCAAGGGCGGCAGCCAACGAATCGGATCCGGCACCGGGCGACGTGAACGAGTTCCAGCAGGCGCTGGCCGACGGCTCGATCGACGTCCTGATCTACAACACCCAGACCGAGGGCGCGATCCCCGAGCAGGTGCGCAAGGCCGCCACCACCGCCAAGGTGCCGGTGGTCAACGTCACCGAGAGCGTCCCGCCGCAGTTCGATACCTTCGAGGCGTGGCAGGTCAGCCAGTTGAAGA
>DATBKA010000256.1:0-5931 GCA_036556105.1 Ilumatobacteraceae bacterium
GAACACTTGCCGCCCACGCCGTGCTGACCCGATCCAGCGGTGTCTTCGCCCGGCGTCGAACCCAGCGATTGATCACCTTCGGCATTAGCACCACCCAGGCGATGATCAGCAGCACGGCTCCGGCGATGATCAGGCCGCCGAGGGCGCCGCCGGAGCCGTTGTCTTCGATGGCGATCCGTGGAGGGATGGAGGCGCCGGTCTGCTGATCGCGATCGGGAACGCGCTTCGGATCAATGGCGGGTGGTGACACCGACGTCGGCGTCGAGTTGTCGTTGGTGCCTGTGCCGCCACGATTGCCGGGGCCTTCCTCCTGCTGTGCGGCGCGGCCGGTGTGGTTCTCGGCCCCCGGAGCGCCGCGGCCGGGCGTGGGGTCGAACAACACCCAGCCGTACCCGTCGAACCAGACCTCGTCCCATGCGTGCGCGTGACGTCCGGCGACGTGGTACAGCCCGTCGGAGCGGCGGATCCCCGGCGTGAACCCGACCATCACCCGCGTCGGCAACCCGACGGCGCGGGCCATCGCCGCGAAGGTTCCCGAGAACTGCTCGCAGTAGCCCTTCTGGATCTGGAGGAAGTTGATCATCGCGTCGTTGCTGTGACCGCGTTGCACGGTGGTCGTGTAGTCGAAGTTGTCCTGGAACCAGTCCTGCAGCGCCCGCGCCTTGTCGTACGACGTGGTCGCGCCGGCGGTGACGCGCTGGGCGAGATCGACGACCGAGCCGGGCATGTTGTCGGGCAGCGTTCGATAGATCGCATCGGGAGGGTTGTCGGAGGTGGCGGCGCGCAACTGGTCGGCGGTCGGATCCTGGTCGGCGGCGGTGACTTGATAGACGTAACCCGGCTCCAAACCGCCGTCGACGTACAGCGCGCCGGACTCGTCGCCCCAAAGCATGCCCCGCGTGCCTTGCCAGTTGGCTGCGGTCGCCAAGCGTGATGCTGGCGCCAGCTGACCTTTGAGCCTCTTGATCGTGATCTCTTGGGTGATGATCTCGGTGCCGACCTGAGGATCGGCGAGGGTGCCGTTGGCCGGCCGCGGGTCTTCACCCAGCACCGACCAGCGCCGGCCATCGAACTTGGCGAGGGCCGTGAGACCGAGGTAGCGCGGGGTGTCGGTCCTCACCGTGAACAACTCGACGTTGCCGCGGTTGACGAGTTGCGAGCGGATGTCGACGAGCGGGCTGACCACTTCGGTGACGTCGGACGTGCGGTTGCGCGTGTCGAGCAAGGCCTTCTCGCCGGCGCCGGGGAGGTTCGGGGCGACCGCCGCGGCCCCGGTCGTGGCGAACAGCGCGCACGTGACGGCGGCCGGTAAAGCCGACCACAGGGACTGGCGACGCTTGCCCATCCAGGCCGAGTCGTCGCGTGAATGGGCCAAGCGCAGGGCGGCGATGCAGAAGATCGCCGCACCGATCCACAACGCCGCAGTGACGACGCGGTTGCGGTCGATGCCGAGGGCAGACGTGAAGATGAACAGCACGCCGGCCGGAACGACGGCTTCGGCGCGGCCGTAGGCGCGGAAGGCAAACGAGTCGGCGAGCCACGCGCACAAGCCGAGCCCGGTCGCCGCGGCGATGGCAAAGCTTCCTTCACTCGGCACTGGTGAGACGGCGCGCGGGAACTGTTGCCACACCAACCGGACGCTGACCCGGAACTGATCGATCGTGTCGCCGGTCGGCAGACCGAAACGGGTCGTCTCGCGGAAGTAGATCAGGCCGAGCAGCAACGCCAGGGCGAGCAAGCCGGCCGGCAGGGCGATCCACGCCGCAGCCTTGACGAGTCGCAACGTGCACATCACGGCGTGCACGCCGACGGCGACGGCGAGCATCGGCCGGAGGTACTGCCAGTCGGGGAAGACGCGGCACATGCCGATCGCGGTGACGACGGTCAGCAACGTCAGCGCAGCGGTGGCCGGTAAGTGCACGTCGGCCGTCCGCGGCGGATGGACCACACGGGGTTGAGCCATCGCCGCGGTCACGCCGGCACCACCTGGCCGGAGCCCTGGATCAAGACGGTCCACGAGGCGATCAGCGCTTCGATCGAGGTGGCGTCGACGACGAAGCGGCTGCTCGGTGTGAAGTCGGTCGCGCAGACGACGACCAGCGTCTCGTCCTGCGTCGCCGCGTTGCGGACCTGGCCCACCGCCGTGCTGGACGTGGATCCGGTGACGACGACGAGCAGGCCCATGCCTTCCGACGTGCCGCCACCGATCGAGCTGATCTCGGATGGGCCTGCAGTGGTGTCGACAGTTGCCAACCAGCGCATCGTGCTGGCCACGACGTCGGGCCCGCGAAGGTCGACGTCGCTGGTGGCGAACCGCGTCTTGACGCCGGCGTGGGCGGCGCTGGCCGTGATGCTGGCGGCAGCGATGACTGCCTGCTCGAAGGAAGCGGGCGTGTACACCGACTCGCTGGTGTCGAGCACGACCGTGCATCGACGGATCCCCTCCAACGCGGTCTCGCGCACGATCAGCGAGGTCGCCCGAGCGGTGGCCTTCCAGTTGATGCGACGGATGTCGTCGCCGCGCACGTACTCGCGCAGCGAGTGGAACTCGCTGCCCGTCTGACCCCACGACTTCATCCTCAGGTGCTGACCGAGTCGCCCCGAGGAGCCGACCGAAGGGAAGGGCAAGGCGATCCGGTGCGGCACGATCAGCACTTCTTCGGTGCCGGCCAGCGTCGTGGTGCGCTGGCTGAGGCCGAGCACGTCTCGGCGCAAGGCGCGCAACGGTCCGATGCGCACCAACCCGCGTCTCGCCGTCGGCACGCGGTAGGCGGCACCCGCAGCCTGCCCGGGGGCGAGCTTGGCGAGCTGCATCGGTGCCCCGCCATTGTGACCGACGGGCTCCCAGAGTTGGAGATATGGCGACGCCTGGCGGCCGACGTTGGCCAACTGGATGTCGACCCGGGCGGGCTCTCCGACCGCGACCATTGCCGGGGTGACGATGCGGCGCACGTTCAACGGTGGCAGCCGCCGCTGAACGGAGACGATCGAGACCAGGAGGGCGATGACGATGCCGCACCCGAGCACGTAGAGCTCGATCAGTCCGAAGACGCGACCGATCGCGAAGCACGCAGCAGCGGCGACGAGGGCCGTCCAGCCGTGCCGCGTGACCATCTACCGACCCGTGGGAACGGGCACGGACCCGACGACTTCGCGGATCACGGTGACGCCGGTGACACCGCGCGACAGCGCATCTGGACGCAACATCAATCGGTGCGAGAGCACCGGCTCGGCGACAGCCTTGACGTCGTCGGGCGTGCCGTACTCGCGGCCCTGGCTGGCGGCTCGGGCCCGGGTGGCACGCGACAGTTGCAGCGTGGCTCGCGGCGACAGCCCGAGCAGGAGCGCGGGGTGCCGCCGGCTGGTCTCGGCGAGGTCGACCATGTACCCCTGCAGCGCCGGCGCGAGGTGCACGGTGCGGACGGCATCGATGAGCGCCAGGACCTCGTCGGTCGTGACGACCGGTTCGAGCTCGCTCATCGCCGTGTTGTTGCCATGCGTCTGCACGATCGCCAGCTCTGCTTCGCGATCGGGGTAGCCCAGTGACAGCCGCATCAAGAACCGGTCGAGCTGACTCTCCGGCAGCCGGTACGTACCTTCTTGCTCGACCGGGTTCTGGGTGGCGATGACCATGAACGGCTCGGGAAGCATGTGGCTCGAGCCGTCGGCGCTGACCTGTCGTTCCTCCATCGCCTCGAGCAGTGCCGACTGGGTCTTCGGCGAGGCGCGGTTGATCTCGTCGGCGAGGACGATGTTGGCGAACAACGGGCCACGTTGGAAGACGAACGACTCGCTCGACCGCTGGAAGATGCTGACCCCGACGAGGTCGGCGGGCAGCAGGTCGGGGGTGAACTGGACACGCTTCCACGAGCAGTGCACCGAGGCCGCCATCGCCTTGGCAAGGCTCGTCTTGCCGACGCCGGGAACGTCTTCGATGAGCAGATGACCCTCGGCCAGCAGACATGAGACGGCAAGCTCGATGGCCTCCTTCTTGCCCTGGACGACGCGAGCGATGTTGCTCGTGATCGCATCGAACAACGATGCGAACGTCCGCGCTGGTGTTGTCTGAGTGGCCGTCACGGGTGGAAGGGTAGACGCCGTACGGCGGAATGCAATGGCGGGCGCTACGGTCGATGCGCGTGACCCGTTGCTACCTCGCTGTCGACGTTGGTGGCACGAAGCTGGCCGCGGGGGTCGTCGACGAGTCCGGGCACATCCTGGTGCGTGACCGACTGCTGACTCCGCCGCGCGATGTGTGGCCGGCATTGTCCCGATTGATCCTGCGCGTCGTCGCCGCGGCGCCCAACGAGCCCGTCGGTTGCGGAGTCGGGTGCGGCGGGCCGATCGACCCGGCGGCGCGCACGGTGTCGCCGCTGTACGTTCCCAGCTGGAGCAAGTTTCCCCTGGCCACAGAGCTGGAGGAACTGCTGCAGCTGCCGGTCTCGGTCGACACCGACGCGCGTGCGTTGGCGTTGGCCGAAGCGTGGTGCGGGGGAGCGGTCGGGATCGCCGACTTCATCGGCGTGGTGATGGGGACCGGGGTGGGAGGCGGCGTCGTCAGCGGGGGCAAGCTGTTGCAGGGCCGGGTCGGCAACGCCGGCTACATCGGGCACATCGTCGTCGAGCCCGACGGCCGGCCATGCGTGTGCGGCGGGAAGGGATGCCTGGAGACGTATTGCGGCGGGCAAGCGATCGAGTCCGAGACCGGCCGCTCACCCCAGCGTGCCCCAGCGGCGATCATCGAGCGCACCGGCGTGCTCGTCGGTCGCGCCTTGGCCTCCGTCGGCGCGGTGTGCGACCTGCAGCTGGCGATCATCGGTGGCTCGGTCGCCCTCGGGTTCGGTGAGCCGTTCTTCCGCGCCGCCCAAGAAGAGCTCGACCGGCGGGCGCGGTTGCCGTTCATCACCGGGTTCAAGGTCATGCCGGCCACGCTCGGGCCTCGCGCTCCGCTGATCGGTGCTGCGGCGCTGGCGCGCCGGCCGTTCGAGTGATCCGCTCCTCCTACCGGCGGGTAACCTGAGCTGATGCGCCCCACGTACTCCGCCGACGCCGAGGCCTACCGCGAGAAGGTCCACGCCTTCCTCGCCGAGAAGCTGCCCGCTGGTTGGGCGGGAATGGGTGTTCTCGACGGCGATGAGCTCACCGAGTTCATCGCCGAGTGGCGCAAGACGTTGTTCAGCGCTGGCTACCTGGCCCCAGGATGGCCGACCGAGTACGGCGGCGGTGGGCTGTCGGTGCTCGAGCAGGTGATCATTGCCGAGGAGTTCGCCAAGGCAGGTGTGCCGACGGGCGGGCCGAACGACGTGTTCGGCATCCAGATGCTCGGCAACACGTTGCTGCAGTGGGGCACCGACGAGCAGAAGAAGCGGTACCTGCCGCGGATCCTGTCCGGCGCCGACACGTGGTGTCAGGGCTACTCGGAACCGAACGCCGGCAGCGATCTGTCCAACCTCGGCCTGCGCGGTGTGCTCGACGGGGACCAGTGGGTGCTCAACGGGCAGAAGATCTGGACGTCGGCCGGCCACCTGGCCGACCACATCTTCACGTTGGTGCGCACCGATCCCGACGCGCCGCGACACAAGGGCATCTCGTTCATTCTCGTCGACATGCGCCAGCCGGGCATCGAGGTCCGCCCGATCAAGATGCTGTCGGGCGACAGCGAGTTCAACGAGATCTTCTACACCGACGCCACGGCGCCAAAGGATGAAGTGGTCGGCGGCGTCAACAACGGCTGGGCAGTGGCAATGACGTTGCTCGGCTACGAACGTGGTGAGGCCGCGGCGACGTTGCCGATCCGCTATCAGGCGGAGCTCGATCGGTTGCTGGCACTCGCCAAGGAGACCGGTCGCATCACCGATCCGAGCATTCGCGAGCGGCTGGCATGGTGCTACTCGAAGGTGCAGATCATGCGGTACAACGGGATGCGCACAT
>DATBKA010000257.1:0-4247 GCA_036556105.1 Ilumatobacteraceae bacterium
ACGTGATCTTCACCACTGATCACGGCGAGTTGCAAGGCGACTTCGGGTTGCTGTTCAAGGGGCCGTACCACGTCGACGCGTTGATGCGCCTGCCGCTCGTCTGGCGCCCGGCGCCCTCGGCGGCATGCGCGCCGGCGACCGTGCGGCGCCCCGTCGGGTTGGTCGACCTGGCCCCGACCTTCTGCGCGATCGCCGGCGTGACCCCCCCGCCGTGGATGGAGGGCAAGCCGCTCCCCTACGACGATGCCGACGCCGACGCTCGCGGCTTCGAACGCGTCCTCACCGAGTGGGACAGCGAGCTGTTCGGTGTCGGTGTTCATCTGCGCACCATCACTCGCGACGAATGGGTGTGCACCACGTATCAGCCGGGCTTCAGTCACGACGGGACTGAAGGCGAGCTGTACAACCTGCTCGACGACCCGCTGCAGCAGGTCAACCGCTGGGACGACCCGGCGACCGACGGCGTGCGCGGCGATCTGCTCGCCGATCTCTGGGATCACCAACCACCGATGCGCACACCACTCCGGCGGGTCGAAGCCCCCGTCTGAGCGGTGGCAAGCTGCTGCACATGCATTCGTACGATGTGCTCGTCGTCGGCGGCGGGATCGCCGGGGCATCGATCGGCTACGAGTTGGCCGCCGATCGGTCGGTCGGCCTCCTGGAGATGGAAGCGACGCTCGCCTATCACACCACCGGACGATCCGTTGCCACGTTTCTCGAGAGCTACGGGGGTCGAACGATTCGCTTGCTCACGACGGCGAGTCGCGGCTTCATGGAAGACCCGCCGGCGGGCTTCGCTCGGGAGTTGCTGAAGCCGTTGCCGCTGTTTTGGGTCGCCCCTGACAGCAGCATCGACGCGCTGCACACGATGTGCACAGCTGTCAGCGAGTTCGTCCCCGATGTGCGCCTGATGTCTGCCGACGAGGTCGCCGAGCACACGAAGGTGATCCGACGTGAGTGGGTCGCCGCCGGCATGCTCGAGCCCGGTGCCAGCGAGATCGACGTCGCCGCTCTGCACGGTGGGTACGTCAGCGGGTTGCGCAACCGCGGCGGGGAGATCCACACATCCGCCGGACTAGCCAGCACCACTCGCAGCAACGGGCGCTGGGACGTCGTCGATCGCGCCGGCACCACGTACTCGGCTGAGGTGCTGGTCAACGCGGCAGGTTCGTGGTGCGATCTCGTCGCCGTCGCTGCTGGAGCAAGACCTGTCGGCATCCATCCCTTGCGACGCACGGTGTTCACGATCGCCTCACCGAACGAGATCGACCCGACGACGATCCCCTTGGTCGCCGACGTCGACGGCACGTTCTACTTCAAGCCGGAAGGGCCGCAGATCCTGTGCTCTCCGGCCGATGAGGTTCCCTCCGAGCCCTGCGACGCCAGACCGGAAGAGATCGACATCGCCAGGGCGATCGACGTGATCAACGCCGCCACGACGCTCGACATCCGGCATGTCCGTTCGTCCTGGGCGGGTCTGCGCAACTTCGTCGCCGATCGCTCGCCCGTTGCCGGATTCGACGACGAGATCGAGGGCTTCTTCTGGTTCGTCGGCCAAGGTGGCTACGGCATCCAGATCTCGCCGGCGTTGGCGGAAGCCGGTGCGGCACTCGTCCGATCCGGCGCGTTGCCGGCGCGGCTGGTCGACCGCGGCCTCGAAACCGAGGCGCTGGCCAGGCAGCGCCTCGGCAAGATGACAACGCTGGAGAGCCACTAGGGTGACCGCCATGTCACTCGAGGTGGGTTCCGCGGCGCCGGACTTCTGTCTTCCCGACCAGCACGGCGAGGAGGTCTGCCTTCACGATCTCCGTGGGAAGTGGGTCCTGCTGTGGTGGTATCCCAAGGCCGCAACGCCTGGTTGAACGATTCAAGGCCAGGGGCTGCGTGACAGCTCCGATCAGTTCGCCGACGCCGACTGCGTGATCCTCGGCGCATCGTTCGACACGTCTGCCGACAACCTCGCCTTCGCCGAAGCGCAACGCTTCGACTACCAGCTGCTCAGCGACAAGGAACGGACGGTCGGTGCCGCGTATGGCGTCGCCAAGGCGCCCGACGAGCAGTACGCCGAGTACGCCAAGCGTCATGCGTTCCTGATCGACGACACCGGCATGCTGCGCAAGACCTACGTCGTCACCGACGTCGCCGCATTCGCCGGTGACGTGCTCGCTGACCTTCACGCGCTCAAGAACTGACGACTACGTTCGGGGGCTGCGAGACGTGCATCGCACGCTCGCTCGACAACAGATCACCAACCTCGTCGCAGGAATGCGCCAGGTCCGCGAAGCTCTATGACGGAAACCACCCCCCAGAAAGTCCTGATCGACACCGACCCAGGCATCGACGATGCGATGGCCATCTTCTATGCGCTGGCGTCGCCCGAGCTCGACGTCGTAGGTCTCACCACCGTGTTCGGCAACGCCCACACCGACGTGTGCACGACCAACGCGCTCCGCCTGGTCGAGATCGCCGGGCGCGGCGACATCCCTGTCGCTCGCGGCGTCGATGGCCCGATGGCGATGCCGTATCGCGGCCCGGTTCCGTTCGTGCACGGCGACGACGGGCAGGGCGGCGTGCACCTGCCCCCGCCGACGCTCGAGCCGGTGGCGATCGACGCCGCGCACTTCATCATCGACACGGTCCGCAACAGTCCCGGCGAGGTGACGCTCGTCGCCCTCGGTCCGCTGACGAACGTGGCGCTCGCCCTGTTGCTCGATCCGCAGCTCGGCAGCCAACTCGCCGGAATCGTGTTGATGGGTGGCGCCGCCTTCCGTGGCGGCAACGCCTCACCCGCTGCCGAGGCGAACATCATCAACGATCCGGAAGCCGCCGACATCGTGTTCGGCGCCGACTGCCCGATCGTGATGGCCGGGCTCGACGTCACCGAGCAGACCGTGATGTCGGCCGACGACATCGCCCAGTTCGCCACGTTCGGCAACGCCAGAGCACAGCACCTCGCCGCGATCACGCCGTACTACCAGCAGTTCTACCGGGCCAGGAACGGCGTCGACGGCATCTTCGTCCACGACTCCTCGACGATCAGCTACCTCCTCGCGCCGCAGCACTACACCTGGGTCGAGCATCCCATCCGCGTCGATTGCGGGCACAGCTTCTGCCGCGGCAAGACGCAGGTAGCCGTGCACGTCAGCGACCACGAGGCGGAGTGGAACGAGCGCCGCTCGGTGCGAATCCTCACCGGAGTCGACTCGCGTGCGGTCATTGAACTGGAATTGGAACGCCTTCGTCACTGACGAAGCAGAGCGACAGGAGACACGACATGCCACTCGACCCCGACGTAGCGGTGCTGCTCGAGGGGATGGCCGCCGGCGGCGCCCCGAAGATCCACGAGGTCTCGGTGGACGAAGCGCGCCTGATGGCGGTCGCCGAGCCGATGCTGGCCCTCGCCGGTGAGCAGATCGAGGTCGGCTCGGTCGTCGACATCACGATCCCCGTGGACGACGCCGAGATCGGCGCACGCGTGTACTCACCGCGAGGTGACGGACCGCATCCCGTTGTCGTCTTCTTCCACGGCGGCGGCTGGGTGATCTGCAACCTCGACTCGCACGACAACGTGGCCCGGTCGATCTGTCGCGACGCCGAGGCGATCGTCGTGTCCGTCGACTATCGGCTGGCCCCGGAGCATCCCTTCCCGACGCCCGTCCACGACGCCTTCGCGGCCACGAAGTGGGTCGCCGCCAACGCCACGGCGTTCGGAGGTGATCCGCAGCGACTGGCCGTCTGCGGCGACAGCGCAGGAGGAAACCTCAGCGCGGTGGTCACGCAAATGGCGCGCGATGCCGGTGGGCCGGCCATCGCATTCGCGGCGCTGATCTACCCCGCTGTCGACATGACGTGGCAGGGAGGCTCGTTGATCGAGAACTCGAAGGGCTTCTTCCTCGAAGAGGAGTCGATGACGTGGTTCATGAACCACTACCTCACGGAGGCGGACCGGCGAAACCCCCTGGCCTCTCCCGCGTTGCACCCCGATCTCAGCGGTCTCCCGGCGTGCTTCATCACCACCTGCGAGTACGACCCGCTACGTGACGAGGGCGAAGCGTACGGAGAAGCACTCCGTGCCAACGGTGTCGCCGTCGAGACGAAGCGCTACGACGGCCTGATCCACGCCGCGGCAAACATGACTGGGGTGCTCAAAGGCGGTCGGCAGATGGTCGCCGATGTCGGAGCGCGCTTGCACGACGCGCTGCACGGGTGACCATGGAGCCGCTGATCGAGTTGCGCAGCGACAACGC
>DATBKA010000258.1:0-5798 GCA_036556105.1 Ilumatobacteraceae bacterium
CGCTCGCCGGTAACCCCGGCGTGATCGCCGCGCTGTCAGCCACCACGTTTGTCATTGACTGCACGGTCGAAGGCTTGTTGCACGCCCCGGAGCTCGGTGAGATCCTCCGCGGCGGCACGCGGGTGTTGATGATCTCGAACGAGCATCCCGACATCTTCGACCGCCTCGGCTGGGACCCAGACCTGCCGCGGCGAGTCGAGCTCGCCCACCAACGGTTGGCCAGTGCCAAGGAGATGCGTGTCACCAGCGCTGCCGGCAGCGATCTGACCGTCAGCCTGGCGGGAGCGTTCACCGCCGGCTCGACCGGCGTCACGGATGGCCCGGGATCGATCGCCCACTGGCCCGGCGGGCTCGTCATCGCCTTTCCTGCGGCTCACTCCGTCAGCGGACGCCTCGTGCTGGCGGCCGGTGATCTGAACCTGACGTTCAACCGAGTCGTCGAGACACCGATCGAGCTGACGATCGCCGACGATCACATCACCGCTGTGGACGGAACGGGGGTCGATGCCCAGCTGTTCCGGTCGTATCTCGCTGCCTTCGACGATCGGGCGAGCTACGCGACGAGTCACGTCGGCTGGGGAATGAACACGGCCGCGCGGTGGGAGACCGTCGAGCTGTACGACCGCCGCGAAACATGGGGCACCGAGGCGCGAGCGATCGCCGGAAGCTTCCTCTACTCGACGGGAGCGAACGAAGTTGCCGGTCGTTTCACGGCCGGTCACTTCGATCTGCCGATGCGCCATTGCACGGTGACGCTCGATGGGCAAGCCGTCGTCGAGGACGGTCAGCTCGACGCTTCCCTGCGATCGACCTGACCGAGACGAACCGCGGGTCGCGCCGGCAGCGCGCCATGATGGAGGCCGTGCGTGTCGCCTACACCATGGAGCAGTGCTGGCACCGAGTGCCCGGTGGCACCGGTGTCGCCGCGATCCGTGTCGCCGAGGCGATGGCGGAGCAGGCCGACGTCACGCTGCTCGGCGTTGCCGGCCGCCACCACCACGTGCCGGTCGACCCGTGGTCACCGGAGATCCCCCTCAGTCACCTTCCCGTCGGTGGGCCGCTGCTCTACGACCTCTGGTTGCGCGTTAACTGGCCGAAGGTCGAACGGGCCACCGGGCCGATCGACGTCGCCCACGCCACGACCGTGATCCCGTGCGCGACCAGCGCGCCGTTGGTGGTCACGGTTCACGATCTCGCCTTCTTGCACGACCCGAGTCAGTTCACGCGGCGCGGCAATGCCGTCTTCCGCCGTTCGCTGGCCCGCATCCGCGAACGCGCCGACCTCGTGCTGTGCAGCAGTCAAGCCACGATGGACGACTGCGCCGCCGCAGGGATCGGCGCCGAGCGGCTGCGGCTCGTGCCCCTCGGCGTGGAACCGGCGAGCGTCGACCCACTGGAGGTTGCCCGCGTCAAGGCCCTGTACCGCCTGCCGGATCGGTTCCTGCTGTTCGTCGGAACCGTCGAGCCGCGCAAGAACCTGCGCGGCCTCGTCGACGCCATCTCTCGGCTCGACGAACCGCTGCCGCTCGTGGCCGCGGGCGCAGAGGGTTGGGGAGACATCGACGTCGACACGGCCGGCGACGTCCGCTTCGTCGGCTTCGTGCCAGCTGCCGATCTTGCCGGGCTCTACGCCGGAGCCGAGGTGTTCTGCTACCCGAGCGAGCGGGAGGGCTACGGGCTCCCGGTCCTCGAAGCGATGGCGCATGGTGCGCCCGTCGTCACCAGCCGCGGCACGGCGACCGAGGAGGCCGCAGGCGGTGCGGCCGTCCTCGTCGATCCGCTCGATCCCGACGACATCGCCCGCGGCATCGTCGAGGCGGGCCTGCGCCGCGAAGCGTTGATCGAGCGCGGCCTGGCGCGAGCCGAGCAAGCGAGCTGGACCGAGACAGCGCGCCTGACCGCCGCCGCCTACCGGGAGCTGTGTTGATGGCAGAGGCGTCGGTCGCAGTGAACCTGCTGTGGTGCGTTCCCGGCGACGTCGGCGGCTCGGAGGAGTATCTCGTCCGCCAGTTGCTCGGCTTGGCAGAGCTCGAGTCGCCATGGCGGCCGACGCTGTTCGTCGTCGAGGGATTCACCACTGCCCATCCGCGGCTCAGCGAGGTGTTTCCGACGGTGAGCGCGTCGTTCGACGGACGAGTGCGCCCGCGCCGGATCGCCGGTGAGACGACGTGGTTCCGGCGCCGGGCGCGCACCGCCGCGTTGCGCCACCACGGTGGAGGAGTGGCGCCGCTGGCCGCGGCTCGCCCCTACGTGCTGACGATCCACGATCTCCAATACCGTGCCTATCCGGAGCACTTCTCGCGGACCAAGCGTTCCTACTTCGACCTGATGATCGGGCGATCAGCGCGAGGTGCTGCCGTCATCGCCGTCCCCAGCGAGTTCGTGCGCACCTCGGTGATCGACGCCTACGGGATCGATCCCGAGCGGGTGATGGTCGTGCCTCACGGTGTCGAGCCACAGCTCGCCGGCGACGTCACCGACGCAGCGACCTTGCGCCAGCGCTACCAACTCGGCGACGGGCCGGTGCTCGTCTATCCGGCGGTCACCCATCCCCACAAGAACCATCGGTTCCTCGTCGAGCTGATGGCGGAGTCGTGGCGGGAGCCGGACTTGCGCCTCGTGCTCATCGGCGGAGTCGGCTCGGCGGAGGCAACCGTGGACGGCTCCCAGGATCAACGGATCCGCCGCCTCGGTCGGGTGCCGGCGGCCGATCGCAACGGTTTGCTGTCGCTGGCCGAGGCGATGGTGTTCCCGAGCAGGTATGAAGGATTCGGTGCGCCGCTCATCGAGGCGATGTCACTCCGCTGCCCGGTGATCGCGTCAGACGCGACCTGCATCCCGTCGATCGTCGGCGACGCCGCCGTGACGCTCCCACTGCGCGGCGAGGCATGGGCCGATGCACTGGACGTCGTGCGCCGTGATCGCCAGTCGCTGATCGACGCCGGGCTCGAACGGGCCAAGCGCTTCACGGCGCGGGCCTCCGGCGAAGCGCTGGCCGCCGTGTACACGGCCGCGCTGGAGCGGCCGTGACCCCGTTGCGCATTGCGGTGCTGTGCCCGCACTTCGAGCCCGACACGGCGCCAACCGGCGTCGTGATGACTCGCATCGTTCATGAGCTCGCTGCACTCGGTCACGAACTCCACGTCGTCACCGCACTGCCGTGGTATCGCAACCATCGTGTCGAGCCCGAGTGGAGTGGCCGGTGGGTGCAACGAGAGAAGACAGCGTGGGGAACGATCACTCGCGTCACGCCGTTTCCAGGCGATGACAAGCGCAACCTCGTCAGGCGCGCCGCGGGTTTCGCCGGGTTCAGCGCGCTGGCCGGGCTGGCCTCGCTGCGCGGCGGCCGCGTCGACGCCGTCATCGCCATGTCGCCACCGCTCACGCTCGGTCTCACCGGATGGCTGACCCACGTGGCGCGACGCGGCCCGCTGATCTTCAACATCCAGGACGTGTTCCCTGATGCCGCGATCGAGACCGGGGCGATCAGCAACAGATGGGTCATCAGCGCGGCGCGACGTCTGGAGCGCGTGTCCTACGCAGCAGCCGCCGCCGTCACGGTCTTGAGCGATGACCTTCGCGACAACGTCGCTGCCAAGGTCGCCGCGCGCCATCGCGACAAGGTGCGCGTCATTCCGAACTTCGTCGACACCGACACCATCCGTCCACTCGATCGGATGACGCCGCTGCGCCACGAGCTGGGCATCGGTTCCGAGACGGTGGTGATGTATGCGGGCAACGTCGGCTTCTCGCAGTCGCTGGAGTTGGTGGTCGACGCCGCGGCTGCACTTCCACAACTCACCTTCGTCATCAACGGCGACGGGGCGGCGCGGGCGGCTCTCGAGCAGCGCGCCTCCGGTCTGACCAACGTTCGCTTCTCCGGTTACCAGCATGTCGAGCGATTGCCGGAGGTGCTGGCGACGGGCGACATCCACGTCGTACCCCTGAAGCGCGGGCTGGGCAGGGTCAGCGTGCCTTCGAAGACCTACTCGATCCTCGCTGCCGCCCGGCCGGTGCTGGCGATGATCGACGCAGCGACTGAGGTGCCGCGAATCCTGGCGCGGTCCGGAGGTGGAGTGAGTGTGCCGCCCGACGATCTCGTCGCGTTCGAGCGCGAGCTGGCCGCGCTGGCCGTCGACCCGGAGCGGTGTCGCCACATGGGTGCCGCCGGGCGGGCATGGGTCGAAGGAGCCGCGTCGCCTTCGGCGACCGCCCGCACCTACGCCGGGCTGATCGAGGAGCTGCGCCGCCGCTGACTCAGGTTTTGCGCGGCCAGGCGATAGCCTCGCACCTTCGTGGCTCCGTCATCATCCGCCAAGAAGGTCGCCAAACTCGCCTCGCGGGGCAAAGGCAAGAAGGTTCGCTTCCAGGGCGGGTCCATCTTCCCGATCGCTGTCGCCATCGTCGTCATCCTCGGGTTGCTGGTCATTATCTATGGTCGCCAGAGCCGGCCGGCCGACGGCTCGGGCGCTCCGTACATCAACGACGGCACCAACGAAAATGCCCACTGGCACGTCGCCTTCGGCATCTACGTGTGCGACACCTTCGAGCCGAAGTTGCAGGGCACCAAGGAAGAGACCGGTGTCGATGCCAACGGCAACACGATCTACCTCAACGACAAGTTCCGCATCCTCGGCATCCATAGCCATGGCGACGGAATCATCCACTACCACCCGTACTCGACGAAGTCGTCCGGCAACCGCGCCAAGCTCGGGGTCTTCCTCGACGTCTACGACGTCAAGGTCACCGACAGCGAGATCGTCATGCCCGCCGATCAGGGCGGAGGCAAGTGGTCGAACGACGACACGAAGTGCGACGGTAAAGACACCCAGCTGCGCGCCAGGGTGTGGGATCACTACGACAAGCCCGACGACTTCCACGACGTGGTCACCGGCTTCGACGACATCCGCATCAAGAACGACGGGATGGTGATCGTCCTCGCCTTCACACCGAAGGGTGCCGACATCCCGATGCCCGACTGGGCGGCGCAGCTGCCGACGCTCGGCGCGTCCGACGTCGACAACCTCACGCCGACGACCACGCTGCCAGGCGCCAGCACAACGACCGTTGCCGGTGGGTCGACCACCACCACGGTCGCCGGCGCGACGACCACGTCGGCGGAGACCTCAACCAGCGTGGCCTCGTCCACGACGGCGGCGACCACCACCACAGGCGGCTGATGCGGGCAGTCGTCCTCGTGGGCGGTTTCGGGACACGCCTTCGGCCACTGACGTTCACGACGCCGAAGCCGATGCTTCCCGTCGGGCACGTGCCGATCATCGAACGGCTCGTCGACAACCTGGCCAGAGGCGGGGTCACCGATGTCACCCTGGCCCTCGGGTTCAAGGCCGAACCGTTCCTCGCTGCCTTCCCCGATGGGACGTGCAACGGTATTCGTCTGCACTACGCAGTGGAGCCCGAGCCGCTCGACACAGCTGGCGCGATCCGGTTCGCCGCCGACTTCAGCGAGATCGACGACACGTTCGTCGTCGCCAACGGTGACGTGCTCACCGATCTCGACGTCGGCGCTCTCGTCGACTTCCATCGCCGGCGCGGCGCCGAAGCGACGATCCACTTGATTCGCGTCGACGATCCATCGGCGTTCGGCGTGGTCGAGATCGACCCCGACGGCAGAGTGCTGCGCTTCGTCGAGAAGCCACCGCCCGGCACCACACCGAGCAACACGATCAACGCCGGCACGTACGTCCTCGAGGCATCCGTCTTGCAGCAGATTCCGGCGGGGCAGAAGATTTCCATCGAGCGGGTCGTCTTCCCGGAGATCGCCTCGCGCGGGCAGC
>DATBKA010000259.1:0-4751 GCA_036556105.1 Ilumatobacteraceae bacterium
CAACTGGCCGCCGACCGGTCTACGGCGGCGACGAGAAGTTCCAGAACGACCCGGTCTGGCACGCGCTGATCCCGTTCCACGAGTACTTCCACGGTGACACGGGCCGCGGCGTCGGGGCATCGCACCAGACCGGGTGGACCGGCCTGGTCGCCGACCTGATCATCCGCGGCGGCCGCTGAGACCGCGTCGAACGGACCCGGGGGAACGACTGCTACCGGCGAATCCGAGGTCACCCTCAGCTGATCCGTGCAGCCACAGAACCGTACGTTCCGTTCTGCGGCTGCACAGTTAACGGGAGGATCGGCGATTAGCTCCGGCTCACCAACGGCGGCTGCATCAGCGGACAGTCATGGCTTGATCCGAGCCAAGACCGCGTCGCTGACCTTGACCAACGCTGAATGATCGTCGGTCGGTTCAAGGCCCGTCAGGTTGATCACGACGACAACGGTGTCGTAAACGACGACTGCGACGTCGATCTGCGGGCCAACGTCAGCCGGTTGCATCCACGTCCACGCGTAACCGGCATAGCGCAGGCCGATCGCGCTCGGCATCGAGGGCAAGGAGAATCTCGACGTCGAGTCTCGGAGGTACGCGCTCAGCGTTCGCCAAGCCATGTCCACCGCCTGCTGACGATCTCGGTACCGAATGGCCGTGATCCGCCCGCCTCGTTCCTGACCGGTCGACCACGCGGTGGTCCATCCATCGAGGCCGAACCCGTCGCGACCAAGGTACCGCTGGTCCTCGACAACGTCGTACCCCAAGCCCGTCGCCGTCGATGACGACACCGCTCTCACATCGCCAACAACAAGCGGATCGACCTGGAGCGCGACCGGGGATAGTTGACTGCCGACGTTCAATGCCGCCTCCGTCGCCGCGACGCACAGCCTTTGGACACCAGCCTCGCGAACGGTCCCGACGTGAATTGGTGTCGAATTTCCGGACGACAGTTCGATCCGAAATCGAAGTTCATGCTCGACGATCGCGTCGTGACTGATCAGACGTCGCTGACCTACCTCCTCAACATCAACGATCTTCAACTGTCCGCCGGCGCCGGTCTTCAACTGATCCAGCTGATCCACGAACAGTTCACGATCGGCATCGGCCACCCGACTCGCTGAACACCTCGACTCCATCGCCGCCTCGAAGTCCCCAGCGTTCAAGGCGTCAACGTAGCGAACTAGGACAGCCTCGACCGAGGGATCCGACCCACGCGAACAGCCGCACAGAGCCGCAATCGCAACGGTGGTGACTGTCACCCACCTCCGCAGTCGCACGAGTGCATGGTGCCCGCGAGCAGCGCTCCTTAGCAAGAGAGTGAAGGCTTCGAGATGCGCACCGCCCAGGAGTTAGCCCAGCTCGGTGAGTGACGATCGAACCGTGAGATCGCACCATCTCCTAGCCCGAGAGGCGCATGTCGATCTGGTCGGCGACGCGCAAGGCGTTGGCAATGATCGTCAGCGTCGGGTTGACCGCTGAGGACGAGCAGAAGAAGGACGAGTCGACCACGTAGAGGTTGTCGACATCGTGCATCTTGCAGTTGACGTCGAGCGCAGACGTCGCCGGGTCGGTGCCGAACCGCACCGTGCCGTTCTGGTGGGACACACCTTCGATCGTGTTGCGGCCGCCGGCGTAATGCCCGGCCTCGAAGTACTCGTCGCGGCATTGCATCGTCTCCAGGAGACCCTTCCACTTGTCGATCAGGCGCTGGTGGGCGACGGCGTTGGTGTCGGAGTACGACACCCGGAGACGACCATCGGGCTCCACCGTGACCCGGTTCTCCGGGCTTGGCAGATCTTCGGTCGTGATCCAGAACTCGACCGCGTGACGGGCGAGCTCGGCGGCATCTGGCCCGTCGAATGCCGAGGCATCCTGCTTGCCGAGCATCTGCATCGCGCCCAGCGGGAAGTCCCATCCACCATCGGGGTCGCCGTAGTAGAAGTCGTTGATCCCGAGCGTCTTCTGGAACCGCGTCGGGTTGGGGATCTTCGAGAAGGCGATCAGCGCCGAGTTGTGATGCAGCATCAGGTGGCGGCCGACGACTCCCGACGAGTTGCCGAGACCGTTCGGATTCAGATCGGATGCCGACTGCAGCAGCAGCGCGGCGCTGTTGATCGCGCCGGCGGAGAGCACGACCACGTCAGCGGAGTACTCCTCGATCTCGCCGAGGTGATCGACGACTACCTTCGACACAGTTCTGCCGCTTGCATCGGTGCTGAGTTGGGTCACGCGCGCATTCGTGCGCAACGTGACGTTCGGGTACTGAGCGAGCGCCGGCTCGATGCAGATCGTCTGGCTGTCGCTCTTCGCCTTGGCCAGGCATGGGTACCCGTCGCAGGTGTCGCAGCGGATGCACGGCGACGTGTTCGGAGCCGCCTCGTCGAGCAGCACGCCCATCGGCAGCGGAAACGGTGTCAGCCCACGCGCGGCGAGGTCGTCCCAGAGTTGCTGGATGCGCGGCTCGTTGGTGATCGGCGGGTGTGGGTAGTCCTTCGACACCCACGGGTCGAGCGGGTCGACGCCGTGCTTGCCATGGACCTGGTAGAGGTGTTCGGCGGCCGTGTACCACGGCTCGAAGTCGTCGTAGCTCAGCGGCCACGCCGGAGACTCTCCGCCGTGGTGGTGAACCACGCCGAAGTCGCGCTCGCGCATCCGGAACAGCACCGCGCCGTAGACCTTCGTGTTGCCGCCGACGTAGAAGTGTTGCTTCGGCTTGAACGGCATGCCGTTGCGGTCGAGATAGGGCCCGCCGTTGCGATAGCGGTGCTCGCCCCACACTGCGACCGGGCTCCAGTTCTCCTTCTCGCGCGCCATGAAGTCGCCGCGCTCCAGCAGCAGCACGCGCTTGCCGGTCGCGCCGAGCGCTTGGAAGACGGTGCCTCCTCCGGCACCCGATCCGATGACGATGACGTCGTAGTGATCGACCATGACAGTTCCTTTCATGTGATGGCGAGCGGGGCAACCCACGCTCCGGTGGCGCCGCGCAGGCGGGCGTGGGACAGGACGAACATGAACTCGGCGACGCCGGCAGCGGCGAGCTCGCCGAGGGCGAGGTTCTCGGCGACGACGATGCCGTAGTGCACGTTGAGCGTCTGCGGCACCTCGAACGGCCGCGCCGGGTTCTCCGGCGGCACCGGGCCGAAGCTCCAGGTGTCGCAACCGACCAGGGACACGTGCCGGTCGGCGAGCCACTCGACCATCGCCATCCCGGGCCCGGGCTCGCCGGCGAGATACGCGTCGGTCGACGTCCACTGTGCGCCCCATCCGGTGTGGAAGAGCACTGCATCACCGGGCTCGACCCGCACGTCGTTGCGGTCGAGGATCTCTTGCACGGTGGCCGGGTCGATCACTTCGCCGGCACTCAGGCGGCGCACGCCGCGGAGCTTGGCGACGTCGATCAGCAGGCCACGCGTCACCAACTGCGGGAGCGTGTCGATGCCGAGCCGGTTCGTTCCGTACTCCTCGATGATCTCGTCGAGCGTCCACCCGTTGTAGACGTGGTCGCCGACCTGGAGGTGGTTGAGCGCGTCGACGTGGGTCCCCATCTGCTGCGTCGCCTCGATCTGCTCGACGATCCAGTTGACGTCGTTCTCACCCCAGCCGTGCCGGCCGGCGCCGGGCCGGCGGCGGTTCAGCTGGTGTGCAGTCGTGTTGAGCACCTGCTTGTAGGTCCGGCCGGCGAACGCCGGAACGTGTTGATCGAGGACGTGGGAGAGGTCGAACACGTGGCCATTGCGCACGAGCCGCGCCGCGCGGAGCACGCCGCCGACGGTCGCCTCGTTGAACGACCCGGCTTGATCGTCCACGCCATACCGAGGGGCGACGTGGTTGTGCAGCATCGTGCTCATTCCGACGACCAGGTGCTCTCGAAGTCGGCGTACAGCGTCAGACCACCGTCGACGAACAGCGTCTGTCCGGTCACGTAGGCCGCCTCGTCGCTGCACAGGAACGCCGTGGCCGCCGCCATCTCCTCGGACTCCGCCGGGCGGCGCATCGGGATGTGCTGCGTGACGAGGGCACGCTTCACGGGGTCGTCAGCCCATGCCCGGTTGATCGGCGTGATCGTCGCGCCGGGAGCAACGGCGTTGACGCGGATGCCCCGTGACGCGTACTCCAGCGCCAGCGTGCGAGTCAGGTTCTGCATGCCGCCCTTCGACACGGAGTAACCGAGGAACCGCGGCTTCGGGATGATCTGGTGCACGCTGGAGACGTTGACGATCGAACCGGGCCGACCCATGTCGAGCATCTGGCGGATGGCCTGGCGAGCACAGAGGAACGAGCCCCGCAAGTTGACGCCGATCACCCGATCGAAGTCGTCGACCGACAGTTGCTCGCTGTCGCCGGCGATCTGGATGCCGGCGTTGTTGATCAGGATGTCGATGCCCCCGTACGCCGACATCACTTCGTCGAACATCCGCGAGACCTGCTCCTCGTTGCTGACATCTGCCTCGACGACGATCGGCTTCGTGCCAACGGACTGCATGGATGCGAGGCAGGTGTCGAGGCCACGTTCGATCGCCGATTTGGTCTCGTTCGCCCCGTCGACCTTGCCGACGTAGTTGATGGCCACGTTGACGCCTTCTTGACCGAGGCGAAGGGCAATTGCCTGACCGATGCCAGAGCTGCCGCCCGTGACGATTGCGTTCTTACCTTCGAGACCGCGCATGGATCTCTCCTTCCAGAGTGTTGGCGCCACGACGGCGATTGGCAGTTCGGTGTGGCTGGCCCGCCACTTCGTTACGAACAAATCGAGT